>JANXCZ010000073.1 GCA_025060075.1 Thermodesulfovibrio sp. | reverse complement strand
CTTAAACTTAACATTGGTAAAAAACGTCCATTTTATATTGAAGATTTTCCTGAATATGAAGACAAAATAATTAAAAAATTTATAGGTTAACGGAGAGGGAGGGATTTGAACCCTCGGTGGGGATTACCCACAGCGGTTTTCGAGACCGCCCCAATCGTCCACTCTGGCACCTCTCCAGAATTTATAATAAAATTATATCACTTGAGAGAGTCAAATGGAAAAAGTAGTTATTGCAATGAGCGGAGGAGTTGATTCATCAACAGCAGCCTATTTACTGATTAAAAACAAAATGGCTGTAGAAGGTGTATTTTTTGTACTTTTTAATGATCCCCCAAATATCGAACTTGCAAAGCAAACAGCAGAGTTTTTAAAAATAAAACTCCATATAAAAGACCTAAGAGTTCTATTTAAAGAAAAAGTTATTAATCCATTTTTTGAAGGATACAAAAAAGGTATAACACCAAATCCCTGTATACTCTGCAATAAATATATTAAATTTCCAGCTCTCAAAGAAGTAGCTGATATGATAGGTGCGAGATGGTTTGCTACAGGACATTATGCAAGGATAAAAAGCTTAGGAAAAGAATCCTTTCTTCTTAAAGGAGTTGATAGAAAAAAGGATCAATCTTATTTTCTTTATGCAATAAAAAGGTCTTACCTTAATCAGCTTATTTTTCCTTTGGGAGAATACACAAAAGAACAAGTTAAAGATTTAGCTAATGATGTGGGAATTCCTTCAAAAGCTGCAAAGGAAAGTGCAGAGATATGCTTTCTTAGAGATAAAAAATACTACGAAAAGATTAAGCCATCACTTCAAGGCCCTATAGTTGAGATATCAACTGGAAGAATTGTCGGACAACACAAAGGCATTCATCTCTTTACAATTGGTCAAAGAAAAAGACTTGAAGTATCTTTGGGATATCCAGCTTATGTTGTAAAGATTGACCCTTCAATAAATACAGTCTATGTAGGGACAAAGCAAAAAGTTTTTATGAAGGAGTTTTTTGTAGATCAACTTAACTGGCTTATTGAATTAAGGGAATATAAAATCTCTTGCGATGTAAAAATTCGGTATGCTATGAATCCAGAAAAAGCTACTGTTACCATAGAAAATGAAGAAGCCAAGGTAGTCTTTGATGAACCTCAGTTTGCACCCACACCAGGACAAAGCGCTGTTTTTTATAAAGATGATATAGTATTAGGAGGAGGAATAATTAAGGAGACAGTGCAAGAGCATTAAGTGCCTTTGTTTCTTCAATTCCAAAGATAATATTCATATTCTGAACAGCCTGTCCTGATGCACCTTTTATTAGATTATCTAAGGCAGAAATAAGAATTAATCTATTGGTTCTTTGATTAACAATAGCACCTATATAACAGTAGTTTGTGCCCTTTATATATTTTATTGCTGGAACTTCTCCTTCAGGCATTATTTTGATAAAAGGTTCATCTTTATAGCTTTCTTCTAAAATTTCTAACGCTTCCCTCGTTGTAATGGATTTGTTTAAATTTGCATAGATCGTAGATAAAATTCCCCTATTTAAAGGGAGTAAATGAGTAGTAAAATCAACCTTTATATTTCTTCCCAAGATAAAACTTAACTCCTGCTCTATCTCAGGAGTATGCCTGTGTTTTGCCACATTGTAAGCTCTAAAATCTTCATTTACTTCACAGTAACTTAGAGTAATCTCAGCTTTTCGTCCTGCACCTGATACACCCGATTTAGAGTCAATTATAATTGTTTCAGGATCAATTAAATCTCTTTTTAAAAAGGGATAAAGAGGGATAATTACACTTGTAGGATAACATCCTGGATTGGCTATAAGCCTTCCTCTCTTTATCTTTTCCCTGTAAAGTTCAGGTAGTCCATACACTGCCTCTTTAAGTAGATGAGGAAACATATGTTGAGTTTTGTACCATTGTTCATAGATTTGAACATCCTTAATTCTAAAGTCAGCAGAAAGATCAATCACTCTTTTACCGTTATTAAGAAGCTCTGCTGCTATTTGTTGAGATTTTCCATGAGGTAGTGCAAGAAAGTATATATCTGCCCTGTTTTTTATCTTTTCAATCTGAAGATTCTCAAATCTAAGATCTTTATATTTAAAAAAAGCAGGGAAAAGCTCACTAACAGCCATCCCTGCTGACTTTTCTGATGTAACTCCAACTATTTGAACTTCATCATGTAAAGCAAGAATACGCAGAAGTTCACATCCAGTATAACCACTTCCACCACATATGAAAACTTTAAGCATTTTTATCTCTTTGAGTACTGGAATCTCTTTCTTGCCTTTGGTTGTCCGTACTTCTTTCTTTCTACTTCTCTTGGGTCTCTTGTAAGAAGTCCTTCTTTTTTGAGCTTTGGCTTAAGATCTGGATTCAAATTTACTAATGCTCTTGCAATTCCATGCCTTATTGCACCTGCTTGTCCACTTAGTCCACCACCATTTACATTAACAATCACATCATACTTTCCCATTACACCAGCTACATGAAATGGTTGATAGAGAAGCATCCTTAATGTTTCTCTTGGAAAATACTCTTCAATTGGTTTTTTGTTCACTGTAATTTTACCTGAACCAGGTAATAAAATAACCCTTGCAACTGACCTTTTTCTTCTTCCTGTAGCTAAAATTTCAGACATTACTCTCACCTCAAATCTTAACTTAATTTAAGAGGTTCAGGATTTTGTGCAGTATGGGGATGCTCTGAACCTCTGTAAACTTTTAGTTTCTTTATCATCTTTCTTCCTAGTCTTGTTTTAGGAAGCATGCCCCATACAGCATCAATAATTACCTCTTCAGGTTTTTTTTCCAGTCTTTCTTTTAGTGTTTGTGCTCTTAGATTGCCTATATAACCACTATGATAATAATAAATCTTATCAGTAAGTTTTTTTCCTGTTACCTTAATCTTCTCTGCATTAATAACAACTACAAAGTCTCCATTGTCTACATTTGGCGTGTATGTTGGTTTGTGCTTTCCCATAAGAATTTTAGCAATTCTTGAAGCAAATCTTCCAAGAGTCTGTCCTGTTGCATCAACAATAAACCACCGTCTGTTTGTTTCTTCTTTTTTTAAAAAAACTGTCTTCATTTTATCCCTCTCTTCAAAGAATTTATTGATCAAGACATTAAAATTATAAATTACCTTAAAGGCTATTTTTTTGTCAATTTTAACTAAATAAGTCTTCCTAACATTTTAATAAAAATTTCAAGTAATGATTTATCGTAACACTTCTTATCCTGAACAAGAATCATAAGAGCATTATAAGGAGAAAGAGGATATTTCAAAGGTTTAGGTGTTGTAAGCATTTCATAAGCGTCTGCAATGGCAATTATTCTACCAAAAAGAGAAATTTGTTCTCCTTTAAGGTTAAAAGGATAACCTGTACCATTTAGTTTTTCGTGATGATGAGCAATTCCATCTATAACATCTTTAGAAACTCCTAATTGTTCAGCAATTTTAACAGACTCAATAACATGCGTTTTGTATATCTGAAACTCTTTTTCATTAAGTTTACCAATCTTTGAAAGTATAAGAGGAGAAATATTAATTTTTCCTATATCATGTAATGCAGATGCTAAACCAAGAAGTCTTAATTCTTCTCTATTTAACTTAATTTTTAATCCTAAGGCAACACATAATGTCATTACATTAAAGGCATGGACATAGCTGTAGTTGTCTAACTTCTTCATTATAAGGAGTTTTTTTAAAGCATTCGCCTCCAATGTTCCGTACTCTATTATTTCATCAATTTTATCTCCTAAAATTAGAAGATTTTTTCTATTTATCGGCTCACTATAAATTTCCCTAAGTATAAGTTTGGTAGTTTCTTTGAGTATTTTAGAATTAGATTTAGTAGCACTAATGAGACTCTGAAGATATTCTTTGTAGAGATTTAAATCCTTCTTTGAGATTAAAATATCACCCTCTGAAAAATTTTCCTTTGAAACTCTTCTTGGAGTTTCCTCAGAAGCTTCTAAGAGCAAATTTAAACTTTTTCCATCATGAAGATATAAACTGAAAGTAACTGGAACTTCAGGATCAAGGCACTCCTTTTCAATTTTGTAAAACAACTCATTATTTATAATGTATCGGTCAAGTAAGCTATTGAAGTATTCTTTTGGTTTAAACTCTAATATAAAATCTTGGAAAACTTTTTTATCGGTGTTATTTACATATATTGTGTCAATTTTTTTGTATTTAATGGAATTTTTTATTTCAAGGCTGAAGTGTTCACCTTTTTTTAAGATAACTTTTAATTCTCCATCTTCTTGAATAAATATATCACAAGGCACTTTCATATTTAGAGGAATTAGTTCTAACTTTATTGAAAAATAGTTGTCTATTTCCTTAATCTGTGTAGACATAGCAAGAAAAAAATTTTTTAGTAATTTTCTTAATATATCTAAGTTTTTTTATGGTGTGTCAAGCTTAAATTTAAGGAATGTAGAATACTAATTTGGGAGAGGCTTAAACCTCTCCCTTTATTTTTATTCAAGAAGAATTTTCTGAGCTTCCTCCATATCAGCTTCCATTACATATGGAATGCCTGTAACTTCTGCAGCCTCCTTTGTTAAGGCAACAAGATCTCCTCTGTCAATATACTCAATGGAAAACTTCCTGGCACCAGCCATGAGCTGTTTAAGTCCTATTATAAGTCTATCCACAAAGGTATACATGGCAATAGCTCCCCAAGGAAGCTTTTTGAATGATTTACCGTATTTATTTTTAAGAAATTCTGCTGTTATAAATATTTCCTCTACAGAGTTTCCATATTTTGATATTTCAGCTGGTAATTTACCCTCTTCAAACCACTTCTGAATATGCTTTCCAACAAAAGCAGGAATCATAAGGGCTCTTCCCATACATACTGCTTTAAAGTATGGTGCACCAAGGGCAAGTGCTTTAAAGATATGATCTTCTAAGGAAAATCCTCCTGCTATTGCTAAATCAGGAACATATTTTCCCTTTTCACTAAGTTGTTTTGCAAAACGATATGCGATAGACTGTAAATAAATAGTTGGAATTCCCCACTCATTCATCATTCTCCATGGACTCATTCCTGTTCCACCACCTGCACCATCAATTGTAACAAGATCAACTCCTGCATCAGAGGCAAAACGAAGAGCTCTTGCAAGATCAGTAATCCTATATGCACCTGTTTTAAGTGATATAAATTTTGCTCCTATTTTTCTATAGTGTTTTACTGCCTTTTCAAAGCTCTCATACTCTACCATGCCAAGCCTTGAGTGTCTCTCAAACTCTTTAAACTCTCCAGCTTTGTATGCCTTTTGTACCACTGGATCTTCTGGATCTGGTAATACAATATAACCTCTTTTCTTTAATTCAATAGCTCTTTCTAAACTTTTAAGTTTTACTTCTCCTCCAATATTTTTTGCTCCTTGTCCCCATTTAAGCTCTATACAGCTGACTCCGAGTTTTTCAATAGCATACTCTGCTGAGCCAAGACGAGTATCTTCTACATTTTGTTGAAGAATTATTTCTCCATAACCCTCATACCAATCTTTAAAATGTTTGACTCTTCTTTCAAGTTCAGGAGATTTTGTTACTTTACCTTGTTTATCAAATTCAGCTTTAGGATCCATTCCAACTATATTCTCACCAATCACAACCATTATTCCTGATATAGCTGCACCTATTGCGAGTCCTTCCCAGTTGTCTCTTGCAATGTCAGTAGAACCAAGAGCACCTGTAAATATTGGTATACGAAGTTTTATTTTGTAGTCCTTTCCAATCTCCCTCTCTGTATTTGCAACAGGAAAAGTTGCTTTGTCTGGATCAGGCTCTACACCTACTGCTCCTACACATGTACCCTGAATGTTTAAATGAGAGTAGTCAACAGGATATTTTTTAGTGGCTCCGGCTGTAACTTTTCCAAAAGGTGCAGGATAGATTACCTCCCTTCCTCTAAATGAAGATTTTCCAATTTCACATAATCCCGGACATCCATCAAGACAAACAGAGCATATTCCAGAGTAAGGTGCAGGATCAGGAACTCTATTACGAGTTCCTGTTGCAGAACTTGCATTTGGTTGACCTGGAAATACATTCATAGGTAGTCCTCCTTTTAAAGTATTAATTAAATATTTTTTTAGTATTACTAATTTGTAAAAGCAAAAAATTTTAGATAAAATTCTCAATTCTTTTAATTACATTAAACTTACAACTAAAATCTCTGCTATATCACCTCCTTTATTGATCCACTCTTCGGGAATTGAGTTTTTGATATAAAGAATGTCTCCTTCCCTTAGAGTATGAAAAGCACCTTTAAAACTAACACTTAATTCTCCCTTTGTTACAAAAATAAGCTCAGGAGACTTTCTTACAAAGAAATGTCCTTTAACTGATTCATTTGGTGGAACAACAATAAAAAAGACTTTAAAATTACTGTCAGAAAGTAGATTAAAAATCTCAGCATTTGATATTTTGTAAGAAACTTTACTCTTTATCTCTTCTTTTCTTATTATAAAGTCTTCCTCTTTTTCTTTTTCATCTAATATTTCACTTGGTTTTATCCCAAGTGCTTCACATATCTGGAGAAAAGAAGTAAGAGACGGAACTATCTGATTATTTTCCATCTGTGATATAAATCCTGCTGTTAGATTAACCTTTTCAGCGAGCTCTTTTTGACTCATATTTTTTAAAATTCTTATCTTCTTTAATTTGCTTCCTAAATCTAAATTAAGTGATGGTTCTGTTGACTTAATCTCTATTTCTTCATTAGATGTTATCTCATACATATGAGGTTTAAATGCTTCACGATGTTTTCTTCTTGAAAGCTTAAGAGCCTTAATGAAAAAGCTATCTTTTCTCCTATAAAGTTCTAAAACCACTTGAGTAATATGTCTTATATTTGCCTTAAACTTTTGACTGTGAGCATCTTTCTCTAAAATCCAGTAGGCAATACTTTCAAGATCAAAAAGTCTTGGACACATATAAGTAAAGAAACTATAGGTTTGGTCTTCATCTTTAACAACATTCTGAATTCCAGTAAGGCTATCAAAGATATATACTGGATATGATTTAAGTTTATTCTCCACTATTGCTATAGCCTCTATGAGCTCATCAAGATTGGAAGGATTTGAAAGCTTAGTAATACTCACTTTATTTATTATTTCTTCATAATTCCTAAGAAATGTTGCATCATTTTTTCCTTTTCCTGAGGTAAAACCATCAATTATATGAAATTTTTCATTTATAAAATTGCTGAACTCTTTTAAAAGAGTTGGTACAGATTTGTTGAAACTTATATAAATAATATCCTTTCGTTCTTTTACCGATGACTCTATAAATTTTCTAATAAATATCTCATAGGAAGTTCCTGCATCAACTTCCCATACCACATTATCACCAAGATAGATGTAATCAATAAGATTATCTAATCCACTTATGCCAGAAGATACTTTTTGCACGGTAAACGGTTACCTCTTAGAGTAGAATTTTAGTAATACTAAATAAATTTTGTCAAGAATAAATTCTTTAAAACAAAAATGTATATGCATACAAAAATGAATCAACACTAAACAAAAATGTCAAAATAAAATTTTTAATCTTCCAAAAAATTCAATAAATTCAAAGGAATATAAGTTGGCATAAAAATTGTGTGAAAGTTGATTACAAAAAATAATGGGAGGTTTTTACTATGAGACAAATAGCAATTTATGGTAAAGGTGGTATTGGAAAATCCACCACCACTCAAAACACTGTTGCTGCACTTGCAGAGGCAGGATACAAGTGTATGATTGTAGGCTGTGACCCAAAGGCAGATGCTACAAGATTAATTCTTCACAGAAAAAGTCAGGCAACAGTTATGGACCTTGCCAGAGAAAGAGGTGCAGTTGAAGACCTTGAGCTTGATGATGTCTTACTTGAGGGATTCAAGGGAGTAAGATGCGTGGAGTCTGGTGGACCAGAGCCAGGTGTTGGATGTGCAGGAAGGGGTGTTATTACTGCCATTAATTTTCTTGAGGAAAACGGAGCATATACGCCTGATCTTGACTTTGTTTTCTACGATGTTCTTGGTGATGTAGTATGCGGTGGTTTTGCAATGCCTATAAGAGAAGGAAAGGCAAAGGAGATATATATTGTCACCTCTGGTGAGATGATGGCAGTATATGCGGCAAACAATATATCAAGGGGAATTCTAAAGTATGCCCAAAGTGGAGGTGTAAGACTGGGAGGTCTAATTTGTAACTCAAGGAAGGTGGACAGAGAATATGAG
>JANXCZ010000069.1 GCA_025060075.1 Thermodesulfovibrio sp. | reverse complement strand
TACATTTAAAATAAAGGGTGTTCATAATGTGGAAAATATAATGGCAGCCTCTTTACTTGCTTTTTTTGCAGGATGTAAGGGAGAAACTATAAAAAGAGTAGTTCAACAATTTCCTGGGCTTCCCCATAGAATGGAGTTTGTCAGAGAGATAGATGGAGTGGTATATATAAACGACTCAAAGGGTACCAATGTAGATGCAGTTAAAAAGTCTCTTGAAAGTTTTCCGGGTAATGTAATACTTATTGCAGGAGGAAGAGACAAGGATGGAGATTTTTCAGCATTAAGAGACTTAGTTAAAGAGAAAGTAAAAGCTTTAATACTTATTGGTGAAGCAAAATATAAAATAGCAGAGACGCTTGGAGATCTGGTTTCATATTATTTAGAAAGTGATATGAAGTCTGCAGTCACTAAAGCTAAAGAGATTGCTCGTGCTGGAGATGTAGTGCTCCTTTCTCCTGGATGTGCAAGCTTTGATATGTTTAGAAACTTTGAACACAGAGGGGACGTATTCAAGGATATCGTGA
This sequence comes from Thermodesulfovibrio sp., assembly GCA_025060075.1. Lineage (GTDB taxonomy): Bacteria > Nitrospirota > Thermodesulfovibrionia > Thermodesulfovibrionales > Thermodesulfovibrionaceae > Thermodesulfovibrio. Next base: position 8,932 of record JANXCZ010000069.1, on the reverse strand, counting down.
ACTCCTTATGAAAAAAGGTTCCATTGATAAAACTCTATTAATAGTAGTAGCTACTCTTGTATTGATTGGATTGATTGCTGTCTATAGCTCTACTTCTGTTTTAGCCTCTGTTAAGGCAAAGTATGCAGATAAGGGAGGAATGATTTATTTACAGAAACAACTTTTTACATTACTCATAGGGTTTTTTTTGGTAATTATATTTACATTTATTCCAGTTGAAAAACTTAAAAAACTTGTGTTTCCACTGCTTATTATTTCTTTTATAATGCTTATTGCTGTATTTACTCCATTAGGAATAACCGCAGGAGGTGCAAGAAGATGGTTGAGACTTTGGCCAAGCGTTTTTCAACCTTCGGAACTTGTAAAACTTGCAATGGTCTTTTTTTTAGCATGGTATATGAGCAGAGATAGTTTTAAAAAAGATAACATTAAAGATTTTTTAATTCCTATAGGCTTAATGGGATTATTTCAGATAATTTTTCTTAAACAGCCTGATTTTGGTGCAGCGATGACTCTTGGAATAATTACATTTCTTATGCTTTTTCTTGGAGGAATAAGACTAAGCTTTTTGGGAGTCACTATTTTGCTTGCTACTCCCCTGATATTCTATCTTGCAAAAGAACCTTACAGATGGAAAAGAATAACTTCATTTCTTGATCCCTGGGCTGATCCACAAGGAAGCGGTTTTCAACTTGTTCAATCACTTATTGCACTTGGAAGTGGAGGACTTACAGGACAGGGTCTTGGAGAGGGAAAACAGAAACTTGCATTTTTACCCGAGATTCATACAGATTTCATATTTGCTCACATTGGCGAGGAGATGGGATTTATTGGTGCTTGTTCTGTTGTAGTTCTTTTCTTCTTTATATGTATGAGAGGGCTTAGTATTGCTACTAAGCAGTCTGAATCTTTCTGTTATTTTCTGGCTTCTGGAGTTACGATTATGATCTCTATACAAGCATTAATAAATTTTGCAGTTGTTACAGGTATGGCACCAACAAAGGGTCTTCCTTTGCCCTTTATAAGTTATGGAGGTTCTTCTCTTGTTGTAAATCTTATGGCAGTAGGAGTTTTACTTAATCTTTCAAGATTTGAAAGCAGAGTGAGTATTCCAGAGTTAACACTACATAAAAAAAATAAATCAAGAGCATATAAATACTTCTATAGAGGAAAAAGATTAAGATGAAGGTTATTATTGCAGGGGGAGGAACAGGAGGTCATCTCTTTCCGGGAATTGCTTTAGCAGAAACTTTGACTGAAAAGTATCCAGAGTCAAAGATTGTCTTTATTGGAACTCAAAAGGGAATAGAAGCCAAAGTAATACCTAAAACAGGTTATGATTTGATTTTTATTTCTGTTCAAGGATTTGTAGGAAAGTCTCTAATTGAAAAGGCAGAATCAATTAAAAGCCTTTTAAAATCAATGTTTGAATCAAAAAATATTATAAAATCTCTCTCTCCAGATATAGTGTTTGGAGTTGGAGGATATGCCTCATTTCCAATTGTTTTAATAGCTTCTTTAAGTAAAATTCCTACAATTATTCTTGAACAAAATACTATTCCAGGACTTGCAAATAGAATACTTGGTAAATTTGCGTCTGCTATTGCAATAACCTATCCTGAGACAATAGAGTATTTCAAGAAAGACAAAACTTATTTGACAGGAACTCCAATTAGAAAGAAAATCTTAGAGGGAAATAGAGATAGAGCAATAAAACTCTTTAGTTTTGAAGAAAACCGAACTACTATACTGATCTTAGGAGGAAGTCTTGGTGCAAGAAAAATAAATAAAGCTATGACAGAGGCACTTTCTTATTTAATTCCTTTTAAAGACAGTATTCAAATAATTCATCAAACAGGTGAATATGACTATAACTGGGTTTTAAAAGAATATAAAAATTTTCCATTTAAAGCAAATGTTTTTCCATTTATATATAACATGGTAGAGGCTTACTCTGTGGCAGATTTAGTTATTTCAAGGGCAGGTGCATCTACCGTAGCAGAGCTTACAGCTCTTGGTAAGGCTTCAATTCTTATTCCTTATCCATATGCTGCATACAATCACCAAGAGATGAATGCAAGAAGGCTTTTAAGTAGAGGAGCATGTGATCTTATTCTTGATAGAGAACTAAATGGAGAAATTCTTGCAAAAAAGATTATCAAAATTTTGGAAAAACCTGAGACTATAAGGGATATGGAGATAGCATCCCTTTCATTTGGAAAACCTAATGCAGGAGAAAAAATTATAGAAATTGCAGAAAGTTTAATTAGGAGGAAAAGATAGATGTATCAATACAAAAAAATTCATTTTGTTGGAATTGGTGGAATTGGAATGAGTGGCATAGCTGAAGTTCTTCATAATATGGGTTATACAGTTACAGGTTCTGATATAAGAGAGTCTGATACTGTAGTAAGGCTAAGAAATCTCGGAATAAAAGTGTTTATAGGACATAGCAGTGATAATATTAATGATGCTGATGTAGTGGTTTTTTCCTCTGCAGTAAACTCTGATAATCCTGAAATTATTAAAGCAAAATCTCTTGGAATTCCTGTTATTCCAAGAGCAGAGATGCTTGCTGAACTTTGTAGACTCAAATACTCTATCTTAGTTGCTGGTGCTCATGGAAAAACTACAACAACATCATTTATTGCAACTGTTTTAAATGATGCTGGATTTGATCCTACAATTGTTATTGGGGGAAAACTTAAATCCATAGGAACAAATGCAAGATTAGGGCAGGGTGAGTTTCTTGTAGCAGAGGCTGATGAAAGCGATGGAAGTTTTCTTAAGCTGACTCCTACAGTGTGTGTTATTACAAACATTGATAGAGAGCATCTTGATTACTTTAAAAATCTAAAAAGGATTAAAAAAGCTTTTCTTGAGTTCGCAAATAAGGTTCCATTCTATGGTGTTTCTATTCTTTGTAGAGAGTGTAAACATATAAGAGATTTAATCCCTCATCTTACAAGAAGATATATGACTTATGGTTTTGATGAAAAGTCTGATTTTTATCCAAAAAGAGTTGAATATTCGTTTCCAAAGGTTTTATTTGAGGCTTTCTTCAGAAATAAATCTCTTGGAAGATTTGCTATTACTGTTCCAGGAAATCATAATGTTTTAAATGCTCTTGCAACAATAGCTGTAGCAAAAGAGCTTTCTATACCAATTGAAAAGGTAAGGGAATCACTTGAAAACTTTAAAGGAATAAGCAGGAGATTTGAGTTTAAAGGAGAAAAAAAAGGTATAAAATTCTATGATGATTATGGACATCATCCAACAGAGATAAAGGCTGTAATAAAGACTGCTTTATGGCTTAATCCACCAAGACTTTGTATAGTTTTTCAGCCTCATAGATATACAAGAACAAGAGATTTAATGGATGATTTTGTTCGTGTTTTTAAAACGACCTTAAGAAAAAATGATATTTTGTTTCTTATGGATATATATTCTGCCAGTGAATCTCCAATTAAAGGAGTAAGTGCAGAAGTTTTATATGAGAGATTGAAAAATGCAGGAGTCAATGTAATATTCAATCCTGATAAAGAAGCTATAAAGTTTGATATTTTGAGGGAGTTAAAAGAGGGAGATACTCTTTTTACTATTGGAGCAGGAGATGTTTACAAAATTGGAGAGAGTGTAAAGGAACTGTTATGAAGAGCGTAGAAATTTTTCTTAAAGAAAAAAAAATAGTTTATAAAAAAGATGAATTTATGGCTAAATATACCACTCTTAAAATTGGAGGGAAGGCAGACTTAATTGTTTTTCCAGATGAAGACTCTATCTTTGATTTAGTTGGGGTTATAAAAAATGAGAAAATTCCCTACTATGTGATAGGAGGAGGAAGTAATCTACTTATAAAAGATGAAGGCTACAGAGGAATTATAATCAACACAAGAAAAATGAATAGAATAAATCTTGAAGGATTTACAGTCAAAACTTCAGCTGGTGTGATGTTACCAAGGTTTATTGCTTTTGTCTTAAAGAGAAATCTTTCAGGAGTAGAAGGTCTCATTGGAATACCAGGAACAGTTGGAGGTGCGATAATGGGTAATGCAGGTTCATTTGGATATGAGATTAGTGATTGTCTTGAGGAAGTAGAAATCATAACTGATAAGTTGGAGATCAAGATTTTAAACAAGAAAGATATTAATTTTAAATATCGCTATTCAGATATAAGTAAAGATTGGATAATAAAATCAGCAAAATTTATACTAATGGAAGATGATGGCAAAGCTATTAGAAGAGTAAAAGATTTTTTTAGTAAGAAGAGACAAACTCAACCTTTGGGTAAATATTCGGCAGGATGTGTGTTTAAGAATCCTAAAGGATACTCAGCTGGTTATTTAATAGAAAAGGCAGGATTAAAAGGATTTAGAGTCGGAGACATATTAGTAAGCCCTATTCATGCTAATTATTTCATAAATGTCGGCAAAGGCAATTCAGATGACTTTTTAAAATTGATGGATATAGTTAGAGAAAGAGTATTAAAGTTATTTTCAATAGAGTTAGAGCCGGAGATAAAAATTTTGGAGGTTTAAAATGAGAGTTGGAGTAATAGCAGGAGGAATTTCGTCAGAAAGAGAAATTTCTCTTAGAAGTGGTAAAGCAATATACAATGCTTTAAGAGAACTTGGATATGATGTGGTATTTATAGATGCAGGAGCTGATCTCTGTGAGAAAATAAAAATGGAAAAGATTGATATAGCTTTTCTTGCTCTTCATGGTGGTTGGGGAGAAAACGGTTCAGTTCAGGGAATGTTGGAGGTTATGGGTATTCCTTACACAGGTTCTGGAGTATTAAGTTCAGCTATGGCAATGGATAAGGAAGTTACAAAAAAAATCTTTATTTATCATGGTATTCCTGTTCCTCCTTTTAAGGTTTTCTATAAAGGAGAAAATGTTAATCCTGAGTTTTTGCCTTGTGTTGTAAAGCCTGCAGAAGAAGGTTCGTCTGTTGGAGTAAGTATAGTAAGAAGTGAAAAAGAATTTGACAGTGCAGTTAATGAAGCTTTTAAGTATGGAAAAAGAATAATTATAGAAAAATATATTGAAGGTAAAGAAATACATATAGGAGTATTGGGAGACAAGGCGCTGGGAGGTGTGGAAGTAAGACCTAAAAAGGGTTTTTATAGCTATGAAGCAAAGTATACAAAAGGTTTAACTGAATATATACTGCCTCCTGAGATAGATGAAACTCTATATGAAAAACTTAAAGAACTTGGAGTTAGAGCACATAAAGCACTAAATTGTAAAGGAGCTACAAGAATTGATATGATAGTTGATCAAGAGGGTAATCCCTATGTTCTTGAAGTAAATACAATTCCTGGTATGACAGAGACATCTCTTTTGCCTAAAATAGCATCACTTTCTGGATATGATTTTAAAGGTTTAGTTAAAGAAATTTTAGAAATTTCATTGAAAGAAAATGAAAAGTAGGAGATGGATAATTTTTGTATTTCTTTTGTTAATTGTGATAGCTGGAGTTCTAATTTCTAAGGAGTTTAAGATAAGAGAGATTGTGATTATTGGTAATAAACATTTAACAGAAAATGAAATAAGAGCAATTTTGTCAATAAAAGAGGAAAACTCCATATTTTATCCTTCATTAAAGAGTTTATCTGAAAGATTAAAGAAAACACCATGGATAAAGGATGTAATTATAAGAAGAGATTTAAATGGAACTTTGACAGTTTATATAAAAGAGTCTACTCCAGTTGCAATTGTTTCATCTAATGAAAAATATTATTTAGTTGATTATGAAGCTCAAGTTTTAGAGGATTTTACTGACAAAATTAAGAATAAAAATTCTTCGTCAAATACTGAAAATAAGGAGTTGGCTTCATTAATTCTCTTACCCCTCATAAAAGATATTGATCCTTTTCAAAATAAAGAAACTCTTACTGAGGCTGTTAATTTAATTAATTTTATCAATAACAAAGGCTTAGTAAATACTGATGACAAAATTATAATAACAGGAAATAATCCAGACAGTTTAACTCTTTATATAAATGACTTTCCAATTATTGTAGGAAAAGGAGATTTTGAAACAAAGTTTGCCAAATATTTTGTAGTTAATGCTGAGATTCAGAAAAGGAACTTAAAGGTGCAATACATTGATTTAAGAGTTCCAGATAGAGTAATAGTGAAACCCATTGAGTAAAGGATACTAAAATGAGAGAACTTATTACAGTACTTGACATTGGAACAACAAAGATATCATTTGCAGGAGCAAAAATTAAGAATAAAAAACTAATGATTGATTTTCTTAAAAGCTATCCTACTGCAGGATTAAAAAGAGGCAAAATAGTTGACATGGAGGCAATGGTATCATCTATTAGAAAATCTTTACAAGATATAGAAAGTAGCTTAGGAATAAGATTGAAGAAAGCTTTTGTATGTTTCTCTGGAAGTGATGTTGAGGGGATATACAGTAACGCAGCAGTTAAAGTAAAGAAAAGACAGGTAACAGAGGAAGATGTTGACTTAGTAATAGAAGCAGCAACTGCTATGCAGATTCCCTATGATAGACAAGCAGTGCATATTTTGCCTGTTGAGTTTATTGTGGATGGAGTAAGTGGCATAAAAGATCCAGTTGATATGAAAGCATTAAGACTTGAGGCTAAGGTGTACATTATAACTGCTTCTTCATCACATATTCAGAATCTTATTACTTGTTGTAACAAGGCAGGTATTGAAGTTGAGGATATTATGCTTCAAAGTGTGGCCTCTTCTGAGGCTACACTTTCAGAGCATGATAAAGAGATGGGTACTATGGTGGTTGATATTGGAGGAGGAAGTATTGATATAGCAGTATTTTATGATGGCTATCTAAGACATGTAGCCACCTATGGAATCGGAGGAAATCATATTACAAATGATTTAGCAATAGGACTAAAAATTCCATTTAATGAAGCAGAGAGAATAAAAAAACAGTTTGCCATTGCTTTGCCAGATATTAGTTTTGGTAGTTTAGAGCATAAGGATAATGAAAAAGAGATAGAGATTGTTGGATTAGATCAAAATTTTATGAGAGTTCCTTTTAGTGTAATAAAGGAGATAGTATATGCAAGATGTGAAGAGATAATGGAAGTTTTAAAAAGAGAGATAAATCTTCTTCCTAAGGATATTTCTATATCATCAGCAGTTTTTACAGGTGGAACATCATTGATGCAAGGTTTTGTGTCTTTATCTGAAGGATTTTTGTCATTGCCTGCTCGGATAGGAAAACCAGATACTGGAATTATGGCTTTATGTTCTGAACTTGGTTTAGAGGAAGGTATATTTGAACAAAAAGATGGTTTTGAAGAAATTTTTTCTCCTGAGTTTTCATCAACCATAGGAGCAATTATTTATGCAATAAAAGTAAAAAGTTTTGAAGAGTCATCTTCTGGTTTTTCAAAACTATTTAATAAAATTAAGAAGTGGATAAGAGAAAAAGGTTTAGGAAGATTTAAATAAGTTTGAAAGGAGGGACGAATAATGTTTGAAATTGAAGAGGTAGAAAGACCTGTAGCAAAAATAAAGGTTATAGGAGTTGGAGGAGCAGGAACAAATGCTGTAAATACCATGATTTCTTCAGGAGTTTACGGAGTTGAGTTTATAGCTGTAAATACTGATATACAACATCTTGAGATTTCATTAGCTCCTGTTAAAGTGCAGATTGGAAAGGAGCTTACAAAGGGACTTGGAGCAGGCTCTGATCCAGAACTAGGCAAGAAATCAGCTTTAGAAGACAAAGACACGATTCTTTCTTGTATAGAAGGCTCTGATTTAATATTTATAACTGCCGGAATGGGTGGAGGAACAGGAACTGGTGCCGCGCCCGTGATTGCTTCTTTAGCGAAGGAACTCGGGATACTTACAGTGGCAGTTGTTACCAAACCCTTTTATTTTGAAGGAAAAAAGAGACTGCATAATGCAGTCGTTGGTATAAAAGAACTTAAAAAGTATGTAGATACGATAATTGTTATTCCTAATGATAGAATCTACATGGTTGTTGAAAAGGGAACACCCCTTGTAAAGTCTTTTGCAATTGCCAATGATATTTTAAGACAGGCTGTTCAGGGTATTTCTGATCTTATTTTAAATCCTGGGTTTATAAATAGAGATTTTGCAGATGTAAGAACAATTATTGAAAACTCTGGTAGAGCTGTAATTGGACTTGGAAGATGTACAAGACAGGAGGGAGCAATTGAGGCAGCCCGTAGAGCAATAAACAATCCATTGCTTGAGGAAACATCCATAGAAGGTGCAAAAAGAATTCTCATAAATATAACTGGAGGCCTTGATTTAACAATTGATGAAGTTCAAGAAATTGCTGGAACTGTATATGATATTGCCCATGAAGATGCAAATATAATCTTTGGAGCTGTAATAAAATCAGATATAGAAAATGAGATATTTGTTACCGTTATTGCAACAGGATTTGAGGAAAAGTCTGAAGAGATAACTGTAAGTTCAACTGAAAAATGGATGCCTAAAAATACCAGTATATCTCTTAAAGAAACAAGAAGAATTATTTCAAAGGATATTCAATCTCTTTCTTCGTTAAATATCGGCTCATCTAACAAGATAGAAAGAACTTTAAAAGAGAATTCTACAAAGAAAGAAATAAATGAATTCTCATCTGCTCAAGAGACTGTTAAGAGTAATCCTGAAACAAAGTTAGAATCTGATGAAGACAAACAAAATCAGGAGTCAATAAAGAATGAAGATTCTATTTTAGTTCTTAAAGAACCATCTAAGGAAATTCCTCCAGAAATTGATGATGAGATTGATATTCCTGCTTACCTAAGAAAAAAGTATAAGATACTAAATGAGAAAGATATTTGAAAGAGTTGATGCTCTACTTAGAAAGGAAAAAGGCACAATCTTTAAAGAACATGGTGGCAGGATAAAAATATGTCTTATATATCCAAATGTATATCCTGTT
>JANXCZ010000033.1 GCA_025060075.1 Thermodesulfovibrio sp. | reverse complement strand
ATAAGTATAAATCTCTATCCCAAGTTTTTCTGCCACAGGTTTTGCACGAGGATCTACCATCGGAGAAATTACTATAACTCTATCCACTTTTCTTTGATGTCTTTTTTCATAAAACTGCTTTTTTCTCCACAAAGTATACATCTCAGATTTGCTCACTATCTCTTATTATCAAATCAAGCTCTATTTGTTCAGGATGTCCAAAGATTTCACCTAAATAGTCATAATCTACATATCTTATAACTTCTATACCAAAGGAATCCTCAATAATTTCCTTAAGTCCATTACGAAAGGATTCTTCTGAATAAATTCCCTATCTTACACCAAGTGCACCAATTGTATAAAGATGTCTTTTTTCAATCTTCTCAATTCTCATAAGAATTGCCTTAATAATCTTCTGACTCTCCTCCCACTTTCTGTTCCATTCAGCTTGAACCTCCTCCCATCTTTTGTTCCACTCCTCCCATTTCCGTTCAAATCTTTCTTCAACTTCCAAAATCTTTTGATAAATTTGTTCTATTCGGTCTTCTGTTTTTTCTTTGAAGAATGATAAAGTTTAGTTATTTGAATAATATATCTTCTAAAGGATGGATCGCTTTTTAGAATTTTTGGTAATTCACTCTTAATTACCTTTTTAATCTCTTCAATTTTCATATCAATCATAAACTTATAATATCACACCAGTTTATTTACTTCCAATTCTTTTACAAAAGCGATCTCTTCTTCTTTTGACAAAAGTCTACCTTGAAGCTTCTCTCTTAAAATGCACTCTAAAATTTTTCTGTAAACTGGTCCTGGCTTAATTCCAAGTTTCTTTAAATCTTCTCCTGTTATTATCGGTTTTATATCCTTAAGTTTGGTTAAATAGTTGAAAATAGCTCTTTTTTGCCATTCTTTAGCATAAATCATAATTAAAATAATGGTTTCTATATTTAAAGGTTTTAAAAGATTATATACCCTGACATTAAAATTTTCGGAATCTTCTATACCAAAAGAGTTCAAAGTTTGCTGGGCAGAATTAATATTTTCAATAAGTTCCTTTATAACATTAGGTGGCGCACATATCCTTTGAAGAAGTTCCTCTCTTGCTTTAGAGTCAAGCCCCCATAGGATAACCATTAGATAAATAAATTCTTTTCTGTATTCTTCCTTTAGAAAAAGCTCTATACCCTGTATTGTTTCATATGCTTTTGTGAGATCATTATAAATATTTTTTTCTTCAATGCTGGGATGAATTATTTTAAGTAAACCAAAATCTCCAAGTCTTTTTATTGAATTATGAGGTAGTGTTTCTTTTAGCAGTAAAATAAGCTCTTCATAAAGTCTTGGTCCTTTAAGTTTTTCAAATATATTCATCTTAACTGCGAGTTTTATTAAGTTTTCAGTATGTTTTGAAATTTTAAATCCCAGCTTTTCTGAAAATCTTATAGCTCTTATAGCTCTTGTAGGATCCTCAACAAAACTTAGATTATGAAGCACTTTTATTTTCTTGTCTTTTATATCTCTCTGCCCTCCAAAAAAATCTATAAGCAAGCCAAAATCCTTTGTATTGAGTTTAACTGCAAGAGCATTTATTGTGAAGTCTCTTCTGTATAAATCTTTCTTTATTGATGATGTTTCAACTTTTGGCAAAGATGCCGGTGATTCATAATACTCTGTTCTGGCAGTTGCAATATCTATATAGTATTTCTTTATTTCACCATTTTTTCTAATTTCCTTTAAAATTTTAGCTGTAGCAAATCTTGGATGTGGTATTACTTTACCATCTATCCTCTTTGCAAGTTCATGTGCAAAAGCTATTCCATCTCCTTCAACCACTATATCTATGTCCGGACTTGATCTTCTCATCAGAATATCTCTTACTGACCCACCTACTAAGTAAGCTCCATATCCCATTTCTTCAGCAAGTTTTCCTATATTAAGAAGAATTTCATACACTTCTTCAGAGAAAAATTCTCTCATTAAATTAGCCACATTTTTTCTGGACTCTTCAGTTTCTTCTTTAGGTTTTGAAATCTTAAATTTTCTTATAAGTTCTTCATATAAATTTCGTAATATATCAGTTCTTGTAATAACTCCCACTACTTTTTGTTCCCTTAAAATTGGTACAAATCTTTGATTAAGTTCAACCATATTTTTTTCTATTTCCCATAAAGGTGTATCTTCTTCTGCAGTATAAGCATCGGTCGTAGCAAAATCTCCAACTTTTGATTTTTTAAGTCCATGAAATATGGCTTTTTCAACTACTCCTCTTGTGATTACTCCGATAAAACTTTCTCCTTTAACAACAGGCATAGCATTTATCCCATACTTGGTCATAATTTCTTCAACCTCTTTTATTGTTTTGTCCCATTGTACAGATATTACAGGAGTTGTCATCAAATCCTTAGCAACTTTCTGAGGTTTTATGTATTCCTTTATAACTTTTATAAGTTCTTCAATTAGTAATGTGACAGGCTTTTCTCTTAAAGTAGCACTACCAGCTGCCCAATGTCCTCCTCCACCAAACTGACTTAGTATTAAGCCAACATCAACTTGAGGTGTATTACTTCTTCCAATTATTAAAATTTTATCTTGCATTTCAATAATAAGAAAAAGAGCCTCAGTGTCAATAATATCCATCACTTTGTGAGCAATATGAGAGATATCACGCGGTTGCTCCTGAACACCATGTCCTATATTAATTCTTACTCCATTAATTAAATATTCTTGAAGAGAATTGAGTATTTCATTAAGCAATGATATTTCTTCTTTTGAAAGCTCTTCTTTAAGAAATTGAGAAACAATGTTTAAATTTGCTCCTTTTTTGAGTAAGTATGCAACTGCTTCTACATCTCTTGGTGTAGTAGAAGGAAAAAGAAGACAGCCTGTTTCCTCATATATTCCAAGACACAAAAGTGTTGCTTCAAGAGGATTTATTTCTATATTTTTTTTGCGAAAAATTTCTGTAAAAAGAGATGCAAGAGCTCCGATTTGCTCTGTTATCTCAAAATCTGCCTTTATATCATCATCTGCCTTTGGATGATGGTCATAAAGGTGTACCTTTACCCCTTTTCTTAAAAACTGTGCAAGTTCTCCGATTCTGCTAATACTTCTTGTATCAACCACTATGAGAGTTCTAACTTTTTCTAAATCAATTTCTTTTATCTTTTTTATTTCAAATGGACGAAAATTTTCAAAAAAGATTTTTACTCTTCTTTCCATAGATCCTGGCAGAACAACAACTGCTTCTGGATAAAGTTTTTTAGCGGACATACAGGATGCAATTGCATCAAAGTCGGCATTAAGATGGGTGGTGATTATTTGCATTATTTAAATTTCTCTAAAACTTCTTCAAAGACAACAAGTTCTCTACAATCATAAAGAACTGAAATAGCTGTTGTATATGTCTGAATATTATTCTCTTCAATTGCAGCAATTGGATTAAGTCCTCCAACCACTATAATACCAACCCTGTCCATTCCTACAGGAATATCAAGTAAAGGTTGATTTGGTTCACCAAACATTATGATTCCTTGAAATCCTCTCTTTTGCATAATTGAGTAAATCTCCTTAACTTTATCAAGACATACAAGGGGAATTTCTCTAAAGCTTGCAAGAACTCGACCAAACCCGTTTTTTATAGCTCCTAACACATCTGTCATCTTCCCTCTTATAAATATCTCAAGAGGATCCAAAGAAGTACCATCATAACTTATGAGCGCTCCAAATTTGTAGGGTTTACCGTCTCTTATTTCAAGAACTCCCCCAAATCTCGATACTATAGGAATTCCATGTTTGAGTAAAATAGCATTTAAAGTAACACTACAGACTGTGCCAATACATATATGTCCTTCTGGCACAAGGATATTTTCGCTGTCTTTTTCAAGAATTAAAACTCGGTCACTCATCACATAGGAAGAAGCAAACACACTTTCCATTGCCTTAAAAGCTTTTTTAACTTTATTTTTATGTATATATGTGATATTTAAGATAAGACGGCCTGTCATAGAGTTTATATCAAAATCAGATAAATAGCTTAAAGTGTCAATTTTATTTATTATAAAACCAACTTTTTCAACGGTACTTGCTGTTTCAAGCTCCTTTCTGCCTTTTTCAGTAATTACTCTTCCTTCTTTACCATAAACTTTTGTTAATCCTCTTTCATCAAGAATTTTTAGGTGATATCTGACTGTCCTTTCTGACAAATTTATCCCATACATTTTAAGTCTTTTTGCTATTTCCTTTGAACCAATAATTTTATTTTCCTTTGAAAGAATTTTTAGAATAGAAAGCAACGTACGATTCATAATTCCTCCAATTTTATACCTATCTAAAATTATAACATGGCTTGATTTTTAATATAAAAAATTGTTTAAAATATCTCACTTTAACCTCTTAAATTTAAAGGAGGACAGCCATGGATTTTTTCTTATCAATCTTTCCCATTCTTGTTGTTCTTATTGGTATGCTTGTCTTTTATCGTTCAGGAACTTTTGTATCTGTTGTAGGATGGATTCTTGCTGTGATTGTAGCTGCCTATTACTTTAAAACTCCATGGGATGTCATAATTGGGGCTACACTGACAGGAATAGTTAAGGCCTTTGGAATCTCACTTGCTGTTATTTTTACAATGTTTCTTATATTTCTAATGAGAGAGACAGGAGCATTGAAAAAAATTATTGAATATGTAAAGGGAATTGCAAAAAATAAAGAAGAACAAACTCTCTTTATTGGAATGGGATTTGGTTCTCTAAGTACATCCTTAGGTATGGTAACTCCGGCAATGTTTCCACCAATCTTTTTATTGTTGGGATTTTCTCCTATTGCAGCTATTGGTGTAAGCATTCTATGTTATGATCCTCTTACATCATTTGCTCTTTTTACAATACCCTTGACTCTTCCCGCAAAAGTTGCAATGTCATTTGGAATTAAACCTCCTGGAATAGATAGCTTAGAAGAGTTTATATGGGATTATACTTTTAAGGTTACTGTGCTTCTTCCAATTATATCAATAATGTTTGCCTTTTTAATGTTAAAAATGGTGGGAGGAAAAGAAGCAGTAAGAAAAAACTGGAAAGCAGGATTAATCTCTGGAATTGTGCTTTCAGGTTCTGCTTTAGTAATAGCTGGATTAAGAATTCTTCCTGTAGAGATAATAGGAATTATCTCAGGTTCACTCACAATGCTTACAGTCTATCTTATCTATCGCAAACATAACAATAAAGAAAACCATATCAGAGTTTCCTTTGATAAAGAGATGTTCAAAGCCTGTCTACCATTTATTCTCTTAGTAATCATATCTCTTATAGTAAATATTCCTGCTTTAAAAATAAAACTTGAAAACCTCTTAGGGCAGACAGAAGTAATCAGAATCATAGCAGATAAAAAAGAGGATTTAAACATTTTAGGAAATGTATGGTTTTGGATAATGGTAGTTTCGTTTATCTCTATATTTATACTTAAGCCAACAGGCAAACAACTAAGCAATGTCTTTAAGCTCTGGATATCAAGAATTTGGGGACCATTTCTTGCCTACTCTCTCTTTTTTGCTGTTGCCTTTATCATGGCATGGTCTGCTATGGAGGTAGTAAACGGAAAACTTGTTCCTTCTAAATATTTTGATCAATACAATATGGATAGAATTATAGGAATCACTTTAGCAGAAATTTTTGGACCTGCCTATCCATTTATAGCACCATTCTTAGGATTATTCGGTGCCTTTGTAGGTGGTAGTGAAACAGCATCAAATGTGCTTTTTGCTAAGATTCAATGGGAGGCAACTCTTTCAACAGTTGGTGCTGGTGCATTTATGTGGATCTATGCAGCCCATGCAGTAGGTGGTGGTATTGCATCAGCTATAACTCCATCAAAAATTACAAATGCTGCTGCTACAATAGGAGTGGGAGGTAAGGAAGAAGCTCAGTTCATCAAAGCAGTATTAGGACCGGTCTTACTTATGTGCGCCATTGTAGGTGCAATGACAATGATAATCGTTTATTTATAAAAAGCTTCTTCAAACATTAATTACTCTTTTTTGTAAAAACTGAGCAAAATAAATTATTATTAACTCATGAAGCCAAAGCTAAAAAGAGTTTTTCAATGTCAAAGTTGTGGATATATTTCTCCTAAATGGATAGGTAAATGCCCTGACTGTGGAGCATGGAATAGCTTTAT
>JANXCZ010000055.1 GCA_025060075.1 Thermodesulfovibrio sp. | reverse complement strand
GCTATCTGCTGGATCATACTCTGAAGTTCCTGTGCCTTTGTAAATATTTGTCCTAAAATTTCTGATGCTTTCTCACTTAGCTGAACACCTACCATTACTTTTTTAGTTGCATCATCCATAGATTTTTCAGCTATCTCTACTTCTGTTTGTATCCCTCTTATCATCTCTGCTATTTCATCTGTTGCTTTTGTAGTGCGTTCTGCAAGTTTACGTACTTCATCTGCAACAACTGCAAACCCACGACCTTGCTCACCTGCCCGAGCTGCCTCAATAGCAGCATTAAGTGCTAAGAGATTTGTTTGATCTGCAATATCTTTTATCACTGTAACAATTTCACCAATCTGACGTGATCGGTCTGCAAGTTCATTTATTATTTTTGAAAGCTCTCTTACTGAGTTCTCTATAACTTTTATTTCTTTTGCTGTGTTAAGAGTCATGTCTTTTCCTTCCTTTGCAATATTAGCAGTTACGACACTTACCTCTGCTATATTTGATGCATTTTTCGCAATGTCAACAACTGTCTGGCTCATCTGCTCTGCTGCAGAAGCTATTTGGGAGGCTCTTTCTGTCTGTGATTTAAGATTACGAGATATCTCCTCAGTGGTGGCACTAAGTTGCTCTGAGGATGAAGCAAGAGAAGTTGAGATGGTTTTTGACTCTGAAATAAGATTTTTAATATTCGTAATTGCTTCTTTCAGAGATTGACTTATCATGCCAATCTCGTCTTTACTTTCTGTTTTAATGTTAACAGAAAGATTTCCTTGAGCGATCTTTTCAAGTATCTCTTTTAGCTCAACTACAGGTTTTCTCACTGAGCGGGATATTATTGTAGAGAATAAAATACCAAAAATAACAATTACAGAGGAAAGAATTACTGAAATGGTTATTTGTCTTATTACTAACGAAATAGCTTTATCAGTTTCTTGATCAAGTTCTTTTTGATGGAAACTAACCTTTTCATCTATAGCTTTGAATATTTGAGTATTTTTTTCCTTTGAGTATTCATCATATACTTTTTCTGCTTCTGTCTTCTTTCCTGCAATTGAAAATTCAATAACTTTGTTATTATATGTAACTGCCTCTTTTATTGCTGATTCAATATTTGAGATTAATCTTTTTTCTTCCTCAGTCAAAGCTATTTTCTTTAAATCTTCAAATATCTCTCTATACTTAGCTCTGTTTTCATCAATTATCTTCTTAATTTGTTCTGCTTCGCTTTTATTTTGTGAAAGTATAATTTCAGGTAAATTCGAGACAACAACTCTTATGTAGTCTCTCATCTGATAAGATTTGTTAACTTCTTCAATTTTGTCATGAATACTGTTAACTAAGTTTTTGATTTGATATAACTGAAAGAAAGTGATTAAAGCTAAGATTAAAGTGGAAAGGATTACTACTCCGAAACCAACAAGAAGCTTTCTGCCAATTGTTAGATTTTTAAACATACCTATTTCCTCCTTTTAATTTTAAATAATATAATAGGATTATATCATAATCTGAATGTAAAAAATTGCGCAAGTATTTATATTTTTATGTGATATAATCAAGATTATGAGAATTCTTCATACCGAATGGTCAGAAGGATATGGTGGGCAGGAAAGAAGGATTATTCTAGAATGTAAGGGATTTAAATCAAGAGGACACTATGTAGCTTTGGCATGTAAACCTCAAGCAAAAATTCGTGAGTGGGCAGAGAAAGAAGAAATTGATATTTTTTATATTCCATTTCGTAAGGCATTAGATTTTGAATCAATTTTTAAACTTATAAAGATTATTAAAGAAAAAGATATAGAGATTGTAAACACTCATAGTGGTATTGATTCATGGTGTGGAGGCCTGGCAGCTAAATTGGCAGGAGCTCCGGTACTCATTAGAACGAGGCATTTAGATTTACCACTGAAAAGAAACATATTTAATTTTATCCATTATATGCCAGACATGATTATTACCTGTGGTGAAAATATTAAAAAAAATCTTGAAAATTGTGGCTTTCCTTCCCATAAACTTATAAGCATACCAACTGGAGTAGAAAAGAAGTTTTTTAATATAAAAAGAGACAAAAAGATAAAACTAAAGTATGGTTTAAAGGAAAATACCCCAGTAATAACTAATGTGGGAGTCTTAAGAAGAGAGAAGGGACATGAAATAACTCTGAAAGCCTATAAACTAGTTTTGGAAAAGATTCCTGAAGCAGTCTTAATGATAGTAGGTGATGGACCTTCTAAACCAAGAATTTTAAATGAAGTAAGGCAGTTAAACTTAAATGATAAAGTAATTTTTACTGGTTTTCTTGAAAATCCTACAGAGATTTTTTCTTTTGCAGATGTGAATGTAATAAGTTCTTGGCCCATATCAGAAGGTTTACCCCAAGTTTTACTTCAAGCATTTGCAGCTGGGGTTCCAACTGTAGCTACCAAAGTTGGAGGAATTCCAGAGGTTTTAATAGATAATGAAACAGGAATTACAGTAAATCCAGGTGATTATAAGGGAATGGCAGAGGCTATAATTAAAGTACTAAATAATTATAATTGGGCTAAGGAGATTACTTTAAGAGGTCGTAAAATTGTGGAAGAAAAATATAGTGAAGAGGTAATGCTTGATAAATTAGAAAATTTATATAAAAAATTATTGAATCAAAAAAGTGAATATTCTACATACAGAAACTCTTAAACGCTGGGGCGGACAACAAAATAGGGTTTTAAGTGAAATGATTAATTTTAAAGAAAAAGGCTATCATGTTGTTCTTGTTTGCAATAAAAATTCAATGATAGCTCAAAAATCAAAAATATTTGGTATAAAGGTCTATGAAATTGATTTAAAAAAAACTAATTATTGGAGAACAATTCCTAAATTAATTGATATTATTAAGAAAGAAAAAATTGACATTGTTTCAACTCATAGTTCAGTAGATAGCTGGGCAGCAGGAATTGCTGCAAAGTTGTGTGGAAGAAAATTTGTGCGATTTAAACATAATATGTTTCCTATCAATAGGAGTTTTCTTACAAGGTTTATCTATTCACTTCCAGATAAATTTATAGCAATAAGTGAGCCTATAAAAGATTTGATGATTCATTATGGAATTAGTAGTGCTAAAATTGAAGTAGTTCCTACTTCTGTTGATATAGACAAATTTAATCCTTCGGTTGTCCCAGATTTAAGAAAACATTTTTCAGTTCCGGAAGATGCATTAGTCATTGGTAATATTTCCGGATTTACAAAACATAAAGCACAACATGTTTTATTTCAAGCCTTTAGTTTAGTGAATGAAAAATATCCCTGTTTTTTACTCTTAGCAGGCAATATCTCTGAACAAAAAAAACAGGAGTATCTTTCTTTTGTAAAAAGGCAATTTCAAAATAGAGTAATATTTACTGGTTACAGAGAAGATATTCCTTCCGTCTTAAAATCAATTGATATATATGTTTCCTCTTCGGTATCTGAGGGGCTTTCTGTGGCTGTACTTGAAGCAATGGCAATGGAAAAATCTATTGTTGTCTCTGATATTCCAGCTTTTAAAACTTTTGTTAAAGATGGTTTTAATGGATTATTTTTTAAATCAGAGAATTCAGAAGAGCTTAAGGGGAAAATACTATTTTTAATTGAAAATAAAAAGTACAGAGAAGAAATAAGCAGAAATGCAAGGCAGACAGTACTTGATAGATTTAACTTAAAGAAGATGATAGAGGATACAGAAAGAATTTATAAAGAGTTAATCAATGTTTAATGATTCAATCCCTGTAGTCATGTATCATCACGTAATGCCCGAAACTAAAGAATTGAATGTTCCACCTCAAATTTTTGAAGAACAAATATTGGCTTTAAAAAGAGCTGGATGGAAAACACTTAATAGTGAAGAGTTTTTATATTTAATAAAAAATCCTAAGGAGTCAAGAAAAAAATGTGTTCTTTTAACATTTGATGACGGCTTTCTAGATAATTATTTTTATGCATATCCTATCTTGAAAAAATATAAAATGAGGGCAGTTTTATTTGTTGCTACAGAATTTATAACAGATTTAGATGTTAAAAGAGATCGTTTTAAAATAATCTCTCACGAGGAAATATGGCGAATCATTTATACAGAAGGAAAACAGGAAGTGATGTGTAGTTGGAGTGAATTGAAAGAGATGGAAACAGAGGGAGTATTCAATATTGAAAGCCATGGTCATAGTCATAAAACTATACATTTTATAAAAGCTAAAGATTATGAAAATTTAAAGAGAGATTTAGAGTTATCTAAAATTTTAATACATAAATATCTAAATAGAATACCTCAACATCTTGCGTGGCCCAAAGGAGTGTATGACGAGGTATCCATTAAAATAGCCAATTCATTAGGATTTGTTGCTCTTTATACAACTGAAAGAGGTTCAAATACAGGAGATTTAAATAGAATTAAGAGATTACCTGTGAAATGTAAAGGATCAGATTGGCTTCTTTCAAAGTTAAAGATCTATAGTTCTTCTTTTTTATCAAAAATTTATTTAAAAATAAGAAAACGATGGTAAAAGTTAAAAATGATATACTAAATGCTTATGTTAAGGAAGAGTATAGAGATGTTGTTGATAAATTTTTTTCAATAGGTAAAAATAGACCCTGGCTTTTTTTACCTTTTAAGGGAATAAAAGATGAAATAGCTGAGGAGTTTTTAAAATTTAGCCTAAAACTATTTTCTACAAGTAAAAGAACTTTGGTGTTAGAGGATTTAGACTCTGAAGTTGTAGTTAAGATTACTTTTCCACATAATCTAAAACATAAAATTTTAAACTTCTTGATAAATAGAGAATTGAAAATTTATAGAGTTTCAGAATATTTAAGACAAAAGGGTATAAAAATAGCTGAAGTTCTGGGGTATGGTAAAATTTTAAGAAATCCCTTTTATATTATTCCTAAAATGAAGGGAAGCTCATTTTTAGAGGTATTGAGAGAAGATGAAAAAGATATCTTTCACTTATTTTATAAGATAGTCGATGAAGTCATTAAGATTCATCAAGAGAGATACTTTCTCGGTGATTCAAATATTAAACATTTTTTTTTCATTGGTGAAGAAATTGAGGGGATTGTAGATTTTGATTGTATAAAAAAAGTTTATTGGTTTAAAAAAAATAGATTTTGTAGAGATTTAGGCTATCTTTTAAGGCCAGAACTAAAAATTGAAGAAAAGTTGATAGATGAAATTATTAGTTACTATGCTAAAAAGATGAAATTTAATTCATTAAAGATTTTAAAAAAAGTCAAAGTATACAGAGAAAAAAGATGGACATAAAAGTAGAAATAAAGGGTCAAAGACCTTTTGTTCCAATCAAAAGAAGAAGAACTCTTAGAGCTAAAATCTTAAAGAGAGTTGCTGATATATTTAATTTTTTCTATAAAGGTCCTATGATTTACAACTCTTTAAACTCTCAAGAATCAATTGAGCTTCTTCTTAGAGATAGAAAATCTCTAATAAGATTTGGAAACGGTGAATCAGAGATAATGGCTGGATTTGATATGGGAACTCAGAGATACCATAAAGATTTAAGAAATTCATTGATTAAAATTTTGAAAGAGTATTCTCAAGATAGTAGATATTTCGTGGCTTTGCCAAACTGGAATCTTACAGTGGATGTAAAAACATTAAAAGAAAGAAAAAACTATAGCATTTGGCGATATATGAGATATTTTTTATGGAGGTTCAATATTCATAAGAAAAGTAAAATGCCTTACTTAGAGGCTAATATGTTTAGGATTGAAGAGAAAGAATTATCGGATGACAGGATTGAAAAATTGTGGATGCCTTACAAAAACCTATTGTTAGTTCATAACTCTGAAGAGTATTTTAATTGGTTTAGCAATAAATATCCTTCTAAAAATATGTTTTTTGTAAAAATTCCTGATAGAGATTTTTTCTTTGTACTAAAAGAAAAACAGAGGGAAATTTTAGAGGTTTTAAATAATATATCAAAGGAAGATTCTGTTATTCTTGTCTCTGCAGGACCTGGTGGGAAGGTACTTTGTTACAATCTAAGCCAGATGGGTTTTCTCTGTTATGATATGGGAAACTATTTTCATATGAGATATCACTTGGAGA
>JANXCZ010000012.1 GCA_025060075.1 Thermodesulfovibrio sp. | reverse complement strand
CACTTACTACATATTGAAGCAAAAAGTGATGTTGAAAGATATCTATCTCCTCTATCAGGTAAAATTACAACGATAACTCCGCTTCTTATTTCACTTGCTTTTTTTAGTGCTATATGCATTGCAGCTCCAGATGACATACCGACAAAAACACCTTCTTTAAAGGCTAACTTTCTTGTTGTATCAAATGCCTCTTCATCATTTACATATAATCTTTCATCCAGTCTTGAAGGATCAAAAATTTTTGGTACTATTGATTCAGACATATTCTTTAATCCCTGAATTCTATGACCCGGAACAGGTTCAACGCCTATTATTTGAATGTTGCTGTTAAACTCTTTTAGTCTTTTACTTACTCCCATAAGTGTTCCTGTTGTTCCCATTCCAGCTACAAAGTGAGTTATTTCACCTTTTGTTTGTTCAATAATTTCTTTTGCTGTTGTTTCATAGTGCGCTTTTACATTTGCCTCATTATCAAACTGATTAGGCATAAAGTAAAGTTCAGGTGCTTCTTCATAAATCTGATATGCAACTCTTATAGCTCCATCTGTGCTTTCTTCTGCAGGGGTAAGAATAAGTTCTGCACTTAAAGCTTCAAGAATTCTTCTACGCTCAATACTTACACATTTTGGCATAACAAGTTTTATTCTGTATCCTTTAGCAGCAGCAATCATTGCAAGTCCAATCCCTGTATTTCCCGATGTAGGCTCAAGTATTATCTTATCCTTAGTAAGTAATCCTTTTTCCTCAGCTTCTTTTATTAAATAAAGAGCTGTTCTGTCTTTGATAGAACCTCCAGGATTGGCTCCCTCAAACTTTCCATAAAGTATAACTCTTGGATTAGGATTAATCCTGTCAAGTCTAATAAGAGGTGTATTACCTATTATATCTATAACACTCATAAGTTTAATTATATCACAGATTTTTAAATTTTTCCCTTACTTTATCAATTTCTCCACAACTGAACTTTCCTTCTGGACATTTTCCAGTAATACAAGCAGGTCCAGCGTTTTTAAAAAGTCTGGGTGCAATCTTTTTTACAAGCCTTAACATCTCTGTAGCAAGTTCTCTTATTTCCCATTGAGCACGATTACAACATCTTAGCTTAAAAAAATGAAGCAATTCCCTTGCATTCATTGTTACTACTATCTTTGTTTCTGCTGCATTTGGAAGAACAAATCTTGCATCCTGTTTTGCCAACTCTCCTTTAAGTCCTTTTTTTTCTAATGCATTAAGAATCTTACAGTAGTATTCATGAACATTTTTCATTGCTTCAATAAATAAAGACTTGATTTCTTCGTTTTCCTTAATTGTTTTAGGAATTATAAAATCAAATCCTTCCACTTCGCTCACATATCTTTGCGATTGCTGACTATAAGAGGCAATTCTGTGCCTTACAAGTTGATGAGAACATGCTCGTGAAATTCCCTCTACTGCAAATGTAAAAGATGCGTGTTCAAAAGGGCTTAAATGTCCGCTTTCAATGAGAAGATTTATTAAATTTTCCTTATCCTTGTCAGATAACTTTTCTTTTAACTCCTCTATACCAACAGGGCTGTAACACAGTCTTGCAGAAAGAGCTACTACATTTTCAGGTTCTGGAGTATATGCTAATATTGAAACCTTTAATGAAGCCTCCTTCATATAACACCTTTTGTAGAAGGAAGCTTTTGTCCCTCTATTTGAGATGCCTCACTTAATGCTTTTGAAAAAGCCTTAAAAACTGCCTCTATTATATGGTGTAAGTCCTTTCCATAAAGAAGATTAATATGAATAGCTAATTTTCCATGATTGGAAATAGCTCTAAAAAATTCTTCAAATAATGAAACGTCAATATCTTTTATGTATCCACTACAGTTGACATTGTAAACAAGAAAGGCTCTTCCTCCTAAGTCTATTGAAACTTGTGCAAGAGCCTCATCCATCGGGATAGAGGCAAATCCATATCTTTTTATTCCAGTTCTATCTGATAAAGCTTTATCAATAGCTTTTCCAAGAACAATTCCCAAGTCCTCAATTAGATGATGGTAATCTACATGAATATCTCCTTTTGCTATAAGTTTTATGTCAAAGTTTCCGTGAAATGCTAAAAGCTCAAACATGTGGTCTAAAAAACCTATAGAAGTACTTACATCACTCTTACCTGTTCCGTCCAAATTAAACTCTAACTTAATATTTGTTTCTTTTGTTTTTCTGTTTACTGAAGCTTTTCTCAAGAGTATTCTCCTAATATATTGTTCAAGACTTTTAAAAATTCTCTATTTTCTTCCTTTGTTCCTATAGTAACTCTTAAGGCATCCTTTATTGTTGAAGATATGTCTCTTACTAAGATTCCTTCTTTTAGTAGTTTTTTATAGACATTATGGCTATTTTTTATCTTAAAAAGAATAAAATTTGCTTCTGAGGGAAATACTTGCAAGCCTTTTATTTTTGAGAGTTCTTTTTGCATTTTGTTTCTTTCTTTTACTATTTCAGTTATAAATTTTCTTATTTGAGAATAAAATTTATTAAGAGCTACTGTAGCAATATATTGAGTAAGAGCATCAACATTATAAGGAAGTCTTACTTTGTTTATTTCAAATAGAAGGCTCTCATTTCCTATAAGATATCCTACTCTTAATCCAGCAAGTCCGATTTTACTTAGAGTTCTAAGTATGACTAAATTATCAAAATCCTTTAAAAATGGTAAAAAGCCTCTTTCGCTACAGAAGGGTTGATAGGCTTCATCAATCACAACAATGGCTGAGTTTTTACTTGCTGTATCAATTATTTTCAGAATTTTTTCAGTAGAGAAACTATTGCCTGTAGGATTATTTGGAGAACTTATAAAGATTAAACGAGGTTTTTCTGTTTTTATTAAATCTATTACTTCTTCTTTTATATCAAAATTAACGTCAAGCTTAGATTCAATTCTTTTTACCCCTACTGATTGAGCTATTATTCCATACATCGCAAAAGTTGGCGATGGATAAAGAACAGGTCCTCCAAATGTAAGTATAAGATAATATATTAATTCGTCTGAACCATTACCTATCATTATCTTTGTGTAGGGAATTTTAATTCTTCTTGCTAAGGCTTTTCTTAATTTTATAGCCTCAGGGTCAGGATATCTATTAAGATGAACATCAATTTCTGAGATAAAATCAGAAAGTTTTAGTGGAAAGGGTGATTCATTAGCATCAAGTTTAATTCTACATGGAATTTCTTTTGCCTGATAGGGAGTTAATTTTCTTATATTTTGTCTTACAAGAGACTCGGGATTAAACCTGTTCATAAATTTCTATCATAATTGGTTATTAAAAGATTGTCAACTCTAACATTTTAAGGGTATAATAATGCTTTATGGATATAGAGTTTATAAGAAATATTGGATTTAAAATTTTTAAAAAAATTTCTCACCTTAAACCTCAAATGGATACCACATCTTTAGGTTATGGAGCATCAGGAGATATAACATATCCAGTTGATAAAATGGCAGAAGACATAATAATTGAAGTTTTTGAGAAAGAAGGCATTGAGATAAATATTATTACTGAAGAAAAAGGTGTAAAAACAATAAATAGTAACTATTTGACTGTTATAATTGATCCAATTGATGGAAGTAAAAATGCTGTTTCAGGTATTCCATTTTTTTCTACTTCAATTGCTATAGCTGATGGAGATTCTTTAAATAATCTCAAACTTGGTTATATTATTAATCTTGTCAATGGAGATGAATTCTGGGCTCAAAAAGGAGAGGGTGCTTTTTTAAATGGAGAAAAAATTAAAACCAATAAAAAGAACAAATCTATAATAGTTGCCTTTGAAGCATCTAATCCATACATAGCTATAAAAAATATTCTGCCCTTATTTAAAATCGCAAATAGGGTAAGATGTTTTGGAAGCACTGCCTTAGATCTTGCATATCTTTCAATGGGAGCTTTAAGTGTTTTTATTGCTCCAACTCCATCAAGAATTTTTGATTTTGCTGCAGGAATTTTAATTGCTAAGGAATCACAGGCAATAGTAACAGATATTAGAGGTAATCCAATTGATAAACTACAAATTGCATTTGATACAAAAACAACCCTTGTTGTATCTGCCAATGAACTGCTTCATAAAAAGGTTATGGAATTGATTAATATAAAATAGAAAAAATGGAGCATTCATCTACTAAAAAACTTTCTTTTGCTCTCGGTATCACACTCTTAATATTTATAGCTGAGTTTATAGGTGGGCTTATTAGTAACAGTCTTGCTTTATTAAGTGATGCAGGACATGTTTTTACAGACTCATTTGCTATACTGTTAAGTTTATTAGCATCAATTATTGTAAAGAAACCCTCAGGTAAAAAAGCTACATATGGATATCATAAAATTGGTATTCTGGCTGCTTTTATTAATGGATTAAGTCTCATTGTAATTGCAGGATTGATATTTTTTGAAGGATATAGGAGACTTAAAAATCCACCTTATATTGATTTCAACATAATGATTCCTATTGCTGTGTTTGGTTTTATTGGTAATTTAGCTATGGCATGGATTTTAGGGCACAAACATGAAGATTTAAATATTAAAAGTGCATGGTTACATGTTATTGGAGATACATTTTCTTCTTTAGGAGTAATTATAGCAGGTTTAGTAATAAAATTTACTGGATGGCTTATAGTTGATCCTTTAGTAAGCTGGTTTGTAGGAACTGTTATTATTTTTGGTGGAATAAGAGTAGTTAAAGATTCATTATGGATTTTTCTTGATTTTGTCCCAAAAGGATTTGATATAGAAACTATATCAAATGAAATAAAAAATACAAAAGGAGTTGTTGATCTTCATGATATTCATATATGGTCAATAGGGTATGGAGTTATAGCTTTTTCAGCTCATGTAGTCGTAGATGACTGTATGTTAAGTGAAGCTGATATTATAAGAAAACAGATTGAAAACAAGCTCACGAAAATAGGAATTAAACACAGTGTTATTCAAATAGAATGTATTAAATGTGAAAGTAGTTCAACTTATTGTGATTATGAAAGATTAATGAATCATGGTCATAAATAAATCTTTTAAGCATTTGTTCAAAGCTAAACTGTAAATGAAGATGTAAACCTTCAAGTTCTCTAAGATTTTTTAGTTTTTCTAATGGTATTCTTTCTTTTATTTTGTCGCATATAAAATTAATACAGAAAGCATCTCTTGCAAAAAGAAGGCATCCTGAACTTGTAAGAAAAAAACACATATTGGGAAACTCCGGTTCATCTGGAAATTTTACTCCTAAGAGAAGATTTATGAGAATAAGCTCATCAGAGTATTTAAATTCTACTCCACTGCCGCAACAGGCTTTACCTTCTTTTCCACATTTACTGCATATTTCTGTCATTCCAATTAATGCTCTCTCAATATTTTCCTTAGTTATTAACTCTCTTAAACTTTTAAGTGAGTTCTGTATCTTAAATAAAATTCCTTTTCTCTCAAACTCCTTTATTTTTTCTTTAAGAATATCTATCTTTTCACTCATTAAATGCATAGATTAATTTTAAATCTTGTAGCAAAGCATTTGTGATAAAATATTTAAATGCAAAATTTAGTTTTAATTATTTTGCTCTTACTTATACCAACCATCATTTTTGCTGGAGAGAGAATGTATATATTTGTTGTTGATGAAAATTCTAAACCTATGTTTGGATATAAAATTCTTGAAACTCAAAGAGATGATATTTATATTACAAAAATAGATCCTATAAAAAAGTGGATTAATATTTTACACTCTCAATTAATCGTAGTAAAAGATGGACATGTTTATCCAGTAAAAGACTCTGTTATTGTTGATAAGAAAAAAGGAGTTGCTCTTGTTGTAATTGATTTTACTCAAAGAAAATCTCTTTATTTTAATCCAGAGGAAATATTAATAGACAAAAATACAAAACTGCTTCATGAAAATAAAAAGAAAGCTTTTCTGAAAATTAAGGATATGTTTCCCTCTGAAGTTAAAAAAGTAGAAAATAAAAAAGAAAAGGCTATCTTTACGGATTATATTGCATTAGCTGAAACCTATGAAAAAAATGCTCAGTGGAGTAGGGCATTGTCAATTTATGAAGAGTTACTCAAAAAGGAACCAAACAATAAAAAAATTATACATAAAATTGGAGTCGTTTACTATCATTTAAGTGAGTTTAAAAAAGCAAAAGAATATTTTGAGAGACTTCCTAAAGATAATGAAGAGACAATAGGGAAGCTTGTAGGAATTTATATTATTGAAAAAGATTTTGAAAAAGCATTGCAAATTATTAATAACTCTGGTTTAAAAACTCCATATTTCCATTATCTTAAAGGCGTGATTTACTATTTAACAAATAAGAAAGATGAGGCATATAAAGAAGTCTCAATATTACTTCAGATGGACCTTAGTCTTGCTCAAAATTTAAGAGATCTTTTAAGATAACTTTATTTTAGGGAAGGATCTGTATCGGAGTACCATCAGGTACGAGTCTCCATATCTCTTCCATTTCTTCATTTGTTACAGCAATGCATCCTTCTGTCCAGTCATCAATTATATGATATTTACCGAGGTATTCAACCTGTTTTGAAAGCCCATGAATCATAATTCCACCACCAGGATTTATATTCAACCTTTTAGCTCTCTCAATATCTTGTTCGTTTGGATAAGATATCTTTAAAGATTTATAAAAGTTACTGTTTGGATTTCTTCCAATTATGTAGTATCTTCCTTCAGGAGTTTTACCATCTCCTTGAGAAGTTTTTTTGCCTACTGGATTTTTACCAAGAGCAACTCTATAAGCTTTAAGTATTTTTCCCTCTTTCATCAAAAACATTACTCTCTTTGATTTAATAACAACCACTAAATCAGCTGTTTCGTATGCTAACGAAGTATGAACAGAAAAAGTAAAAATTATAATACTAAAAAGAAGAATCCTTAAGAGCATTTTTACAGAAGCAATCTCTCTGTTGAGGTAGTTTTCTTATTGTTTCTCTTATAAGTAAACTTACTTTATCAATAGAGTTTTTCATTGTTTCAATGACTTCTTTAACTGTAAGAGGAAATTTTGATATTCCTGCTGCATAGTTGGCAACAACAGCTACTGCTACATAACATATCTCCACTTCTCTTGCTAAGGAAGCCTCAGGCATTAGCGTCATACCAATTATGTCAGCTCCGATATTTCTGAAAAATCTTATTTCAGCAGCTGTTTCAAGTCTTGGTCCATTAACACATATATAAGTTCCCTTAGGAATTAAATTTATTTCAAACTCTTTTGCTGTCTCCAATAAATAGTATCTCATTTCGCTACAAAAAGGCTCTGTAAAATCTATATGAACAACCTTTCCTTCCTCATAAAAGGTATTTGCTCTCATTCCCTGAGTAAAATCTATAATTTGATCAGGTATTACTATGCTTCCAGGAGGCATATCTTCGTTTAGTGAGCCTGTAGCAAAAATTCCGAATATTCTTTCTATTCCAAGGTTTTTAAATCCATAGATATTAGCTCTATAATTTACTTTATGGGGTGGAATACTATGTTTATTTCCGTGTCTTCTAAGAAAAAAAATTTCTCTATCGTCTAATTTCTCTATCTCGTAGGGACAGGAAGGTTCACCAAAAGGAGTTTTAATAGTGATTATTTCTTTTTTTACCTCTGTTTCACTAAGTCCGCTACCACCAATTATTCCTATTTTCACTTTTTTATACTCTAAATTTTTTTCAATGCGCCCAGGAGGATTTGAACCCCCGACCTACGGATTCGTAGTCCGCCGCTCTATCCTACTGAGCTATGGGCGCTAAAAATATTATAACATGTTTTATTTATGCTCAGAAGAAACCTTTATTACAGTTTTTACATTACCTCTTGGATTAAAATCGCCTATTACTTCTAAATATCTTGGTTTAAGAAGATGTTGCAAATCTTCAAAGATTTTATTTGTAACAGCTTCATGAGAAATATACTTGTCCCTGTAAGAATTAAGATATAGCTTTAAAGATTTAAGCTCTACAATTTTTTTATCAGGAATATAGTTTATCTTTATTGTTGCAAAATCAGGATATCCAGATCTTGGACATAGACATGTAAACTCAGGAAAACTTATTTCAATTCTGTAATCTCTTTCAGGATAAGGATTATCCCATGCCTCAAGTTCTGCTTCTTTTATAGCTTTTTCACCATACAACATCTTTTACCTCCCCGATAATGATTCTAATACAAGATTTTTCAGAGCTTCAATAAACTTAGGTGAAGTATTCAACGAATCCACTCTATTTAGTTGTATTCCCAAGTTCTTTGCAATTTCCTTATAAACGATATCAATTTCATACAAAGTTTCTATATGATCAGAAACAAAACTTACTGGAACAATTAATATTTTTTTATATCCTTCTTTTGCTAACTCTTCAATCACCTCTTCAGTTGAAGGACTCATCCATTTAACAGGTCCTGTTTTACTTTGATAACATATCTTAAAGCTATTTAGTTTCATATTATCAACTATAGCTTTTACTGTTCTTTCTACCTCTGAAATATAAGGATCCCCCTTTTTATGAAGGGAAACTGGGATACTGTGTGCACTGAAAAGAACAAAACAGTCGCTTCCATATTTATTAAAAGAATTTCTAATATTTTCAATCCATGCTTCAATAAATAATGGATATTCACACCATGAAGATATGATTTTATAATCAAAATAATTTTGTGCACTTTTTTTAAATTTTTCAATAACTGAAGATGTAGTAGCTCTACAGAATTGTGGATAAAGAGAAACTGCGACAATCTTTCTTATATTTGAATTTTTAAACTCATTTAATGACTCTTCAATAAAAGGATGCCAATAACGCATTCCAACAAGAACTTTAAAGTTATCTCCTAAAAGTTTTTCAAGAGCTATTGCTTGTGCAGTTGTTATTTCCTTTAAAGGAGATTTTCCATTAATTTTTTCATATGCTTTCCTAACTTTTTTAGCTCTGAGATTAGAAATTAGCCATGCCATAGGTCTTTGCATGATACCAAAATTGGCGATATATGGATCGCTAAAAAGATTATACAGAAAAGGTTTTACTGCACTAATACTGTCAGGTCCTCCCATATTAAGTAGTAACACTCCAATTTTATCCATCCCATCTCCTGTAAAGTCCATTTTCAATTTCCATAAGATCAAGAAGTTTACCAACAACGAAATTAACCATATCATCAATATTTTTTGGACTGTTATAAAATGCTGGAACAGGTGGAGCAATAATAACACCGACTTTTGCAAGTTTAAGCATATTTTCAAGATGAATTATACTGAATGGCATTTCTCTGGGAGATATAACAAGTTTTCTACCTTCTTTAATTGTTACATCTGCTGCTCTTGTAATTAGATTATCTGCATAGCCATGAGCAATTGCTGAGACAGTTTTCATAGAGCATGGAACAATAAACATACCTCGAGTTTTATAGGAACCACTTGCTATAGGAGCATCAATTTGTTTTTCAAAGTAAAGTTTTATTTTAGGATTGTCAAATCTTTCTTTGAATTCATCAAAACTTTTAATATCTGTCTCAAGTTTCATAACATATAAAGCTGAATCAGATAAGATTAAAGATATTTCAAAATTTTTAACAAGTTCTTCAAGAAGTCTAATTCCATAAATTATACCTGATGCTCCAGTTATTGCAAGAATAAATTTTTCCATATATTTTATTATAGTAACATATTGATAAAATGCGATAAAAATGAATTAAAATAAAAAAATTTGAGGAGGGAAAGATGAGGGTTGTTGCTTTTAATGGAAGTCCAAGAAAAAATGGCAATACCTATCATGCTATTAAAATTGTAGCTGAAGAACTTGAAAAAGAAAATATAAAAGTGGAAATCATTCAAGTTGGAGACAAAAATATAAGAGGATGCATAGCATGCTATAAATGTGCTGAGAACAAAGATGAGAAATGCAGTATTAATGATGAAGTTAATGAATGGATTCAAAAAATAAAACTTTCTGATGGTGTTATACTTGGTTCACCAGTTTATTTTTCAGGGATAGCAGGTACATTTAAATGTTTTTTAGATAGAGCCTTTCTTGTTGCCTCTGTTAATAATGGATTGTTCAGGCATAAAGTGGGTCTGGCAGTTGTGGCAGTAAGGCGTTCAGGTGGAGTAACCACATTTGACCAGCTTCTACATTATCTACACTACGCAGAAATGATTGTTCCGTCATCAAATTACTGGAATGTCATATATGGAATGAGCCCTGGAGAAGTTTTAAAAGATGAAGAGGGAATCCAGATAATGAGAATACTCGGAAAAAATATGGCATGGACATTAAAACTTGTTGAAAATGGCAAAAATAAAGTAATGCCTCCTGAGAGAGAGACTAAAATATTCACTAACTTTATAAGATGATAAGTTTAACCTTTTATGTGCTATCTTTTTTCTGAAAGAAATTTAACGCATCCAATAGTTGTTTTTTATTACCTACATAGATTATTATGTCTCCTTCTCTTAAAACAAAATCAGCTGAGGGATTTAGAATTATTTCATCTCCCCTTTGAATAGCAATTACCGTGACGTTTGCTAATCTTCTTATATCAAGGGACTTAAGAGAATGTCCTATTAGCCATGAGTCTTTTTCTATTAAGAAGCTATCCATTTCAAGACCTTCAAATATCACACACTCAATACCTGCTCGGGTTTTTGGTATATCAGCAAATCTCAAGATTTCATAACCTTCAGCTCTAATCTTTTCTATCATCTGAAGTATCTTATTTCTTGGAACACCAAAATGATGTAGAACCCTTGCAAAAATCTCAAGAGATGTTTCAAACTCTTCAGGAATGACTTCATCAGCACCTAATTTTTTCAAATCTTCAATTTCAGTGACAAAACGGGTTCTAACAATTATATGAATTTTAGGATTTTCTGTTTTTGCAAGTTGAACTATTTTCCTCGTGGCAGTAGGATCTGATATAGCAATGACAAGGACCTTAGCTCTTTTAATGCCGAGTTTATGCAGTATTTCCTGACTTGTTCCATCTCCGTAGTATATTGGTTCGCCTTTCTTTTTCATCTTTCTTACTGTATCTGGATTGAGCTCTAAGATTACGTATGGTATATTAGTCTCTTTAAGAACTCTCGCAAGATT
>JANXCZ010000046.1 GCA_025060075.1 Thermodesulfovibrio sp. | reverse complement strand
AAAACTAATCAATGCCAGCTTCTGCCGAGAATTAAAAAGGTCACCCCATTTTAACATTCCATAAAGCCACATAGTTCTGGGTTTTACAGAATTTGGATCAATTGGCTCATCAGGCACAGGGTCAATTCCCCATTCATCCATCAGCCTTTGCCTCTTTTCCTCTAAATACTTTTCTGCTTCTTTATAAATCTCTATATCCCTTTCTGTGGCTAATCTATACTTTTTCCCATTTCCTGAGCCTTTGCCTCCATGCAACACCACTGCAATCATTCTCTGTCCAGCTTTACCTTCCTGAAAAAGTTTTCTCGTTGTTTTGTCATCTATCACCGCATCACAGACTAAACATCTTGCATGTGCCCTTGCAACGGTGCCTTCTTCAGGCTTAAAACCCTCTGGCATTGGCTCATAACCCGTTCCAACTATTTTGAATTTAACAGTTTTCCCTTCTACATAGGGATAGAGTGCTACCTTCTTTTTTTCTTTCTTTGCAAGCCAAAACTGTCTCATAAGCGGTATCTCAGCACCACAAGAGGGATTCTGACAAGGTATTGTCCTTGCCCAGATATAGCCAACAGGCACAGAGCCATCAGGATCATTAGGATAAAATCTTCCAAGCTCCTTTTTTGCTTCCTCAAGCACCCAGTTACCCCATTTTTTAACCTCCTCAAGCAGTGGATTTATCTCCTTTTCTTCTTCATACATCCCTTCCTTAACCTTCACCTTCACAGGTTTTCCGAACTTTTGAGGATACTCCAAAGTGCATTTTAAAATAAGAACTGCTACAGGATTATAATCAATAGCATGGGCTTCAAGCCCAAGTCTTAAAGCTTCAAGAGTAATAGAGCCACCTCCTGCAAAAGGGTCAAGGACTCTTATCGGCTGATTGCCATTAGCTTTTTTAATCTTTTCAATGGCTTTGTTTATTATGGTTGGATTTAATGAATTTTCCCATTTAGCAAGCTCTGAAATAAACTGCATTTCTTTATTCCACTCTTCAGGTGTCTCAGGTGGGAGAATCAGAGAGGCATAAATAGTAGCTCTTGATGCAGCAAGGGGACGGCGAGCCCACCAAATGTGTAAAGTTGAGGGATGTCCATGTCTTATGTTTTTTTCTCTTACGGAATGCTCACTTACCTCTTTTACAGGAAAACTCTCCTCAATAAATAATTTTTTCATTTTTCTTCCTTAAGAATTTTTTTGAATTTCGGCTTTAAGTAAGGGAAGCTCCTTTTTTACAATCTGCCAGATTATTTCGTATTCAATTGCAAAATATCCATGAATAATACGATTTCTAAGTCCTATTATTTTTGACCATTCAATCTCTGAGATTGCTGTTTTTATATTATCTGGTATCTGTCGGGCTGCTTCACCAATAATCTCAAGATTTCTTACCACAGCATCCTTAGTTTTCTCGTCTATGATAAATTCATCGTATGAGAGATTATCTGTATATTTTTCAATTTTCTGGATTGACTCAAAAATGTCATTAATGAAAAGTTTCCAGTTTCTCTTAGACATAGGCTAAATCTTCCTCAATACTTTCCCAAAGTAAGGGTTTTTGTTTTGCTGCACCAACAGTAAGTAAATCAACTTTGCAACTGAGCAGACTTTCTAATTCATCCCATAAGTCAAAATATTCAAAACCAAGAGGTCTTTCAATCTCAACAAGAATATCAACATCACTGACCTCAGTTTGCTCTCCTCTTGCAAAGGAGCCGAAAATACCAATGATTACCACCCCATATTTTTCTCTTATATATTCTTTATTTTCTTTGAGAATCTTTTTAACTTCTTCAATAGATTTCATATCAATCTATCCAATCTAAAGCTTTTTTTTGTAACTCCACTGATGTATATTTTTCTCTATACTCTTTAAGTTTCCCCTTCCAACTTAAAGTCAACTTCCCGCGGGACTCCCTCTTTCTTTTCTCCAATAAAAAATCAACAAAATCACTTACTTCCTTTTGTAAATCGGGAGGTAATCTTTTAATTTTTTCTTGTAAAGTCTCCATGATAAGCCCCCTAATTTTTTACTGCCCTATTTTTCCATTCTTCCTGTTTTATTATAAATTTTACTGTTTCAATTTTTTCATTGACTTGAAGGCGTTCTGCTGGATTGTTAATAAGATAAAGTGTTGGATTAGATGTGCCTGCATTTTCAACTATATAAAGCCAGTATTGTTCTTTAAATCTTTTAGCTTTAAACCATTCATTAGTTGTTAGTGCTATATCTCCTGTCATTGCCCTTGCCTTAACTTCTATATATCTAATCTCTCCCTCTGCCTTTGAACGTATATCAAAGCCAAGGTTTTCTCTTGATACATCCTCTGGATTTCTTCCCTGAGAAAGCTCATATTCCATTGCTATTTCCATGCCTTTTTTCTCTATTTCTTCATCTGAAGCCATTTTATCTAAAGCAGGTTTTACATATATTGCACCTAAAAGCTTTGGCATAGAAATTATTAGATTAGTTTCTCTTTCAATGGCATTTTTAAGGTTTTCAATTGCCTTTTCGTAGTGTTTTTTTCTCTCAGCTTTGTTTCTTATTACTATATCAACCTTTTCACCTCTGTCTGCCCTTTCATAAAGTTTTACTAATTCACGATCAAGATCTTCGATTAAATTCTGAAGGGAGGAGATACCATATTTCTCTTTTATTTTTGCTTGGCGGAGTCTTTCTTGCAGGAGTTCGTCTTTGTATCTTTTTATCTC
>JANXCZ010000020.1 GCA_025060075.1 Thermodesulfovibrio sp. | reverse complement strand
AGCCCAGTATTTATTAAGTGTAAAAATTATTTCTTGAAAATACATAGATTTTCATGATACTTTAGCTTATAGGTTTATGTCAATGTTTCCAAGAGTTCTTATATCAGGTATCCGCGGTGGTGTAGGAAAAACAACTGTAACCTTAGCAGTTATATCAGCCTTAAGAGAAAAAGGATTAAATGTTATTGCCTTTAAAAAGGGACCTGATTATATTGACAGTGGATGGCTTAGTTTTTTTTCAGGAAAACCTTGCTATAACTTAGATACATTTATGATTCCTAAGGAGAGAATTATTCAATCTTTTACTGAAAGAGCAAGAGGATATATATCAGTAATTGAGGGAAACAGAGGACTTTTTGATGGACTTGACGTAGATGGTTCTGTAAGTTCTGCAGAACTTGCAAGGCTCTTAAGATGCCCTGTTATTTTAGTTATAGATTGCACAAAGATGACTCGATCTGTAGCAGCTTTGATTAATGGATTTATTCAGTTTGAAAGAGATGTTGAAATAAAGGCAGTTGTATTAAATCAATTAGCTAATCCAAGACATGAAAAGATAATAAGAGAATCAATAGAAAAATACTGTTGTGTAGAAGTGGTAGGTGCTATTCCGAGATTTAAAGAAATAAAGATGCCAGAAAGACATATGGGACTTCTCCCTTATCAGGAACATGAGATGCAAAAAGAAGCCTTAAGTTTTATAAAAAAAATATCAGATTTTTTAGAGATTGAAAAAATACTAAATATTGCTCAAAAGGCACAGCCCATAGAGTGTATCCAGAAAAAACAAAATGGTGAAATAATTGCAGAAGGATTAAGAATTGGTGTAATAAGAGATAGAGTTTTTCAATTTTACTATGAAGAAAATCTTGAAGAGCTAAAGAAATATGGTGCACAGATTGTTATTATAAACTCCATTGAAGATAAAAAACTTCCTGATATTGATGCGCTTTATATTGGAGGTGGTTTTCCAGAGACAAATGTTAATTATTTAAGCAAAAATGAGGATTTGATGAGGGATATAAGAAAGAAGGCAGAGGATGGACTGCCAATATATGCAGAATGTGGTGGATTGATGTATCTATGTAAGAGCTTAATAACTAATGAAGGTGAGTTTCCTATGGTAGGAGTTTTTCCATTTAGGCTTAAGATGTTTAAGAAACCTCAAGCTCATGGATATGTAATAGCTAAGGTAAACAATAAAAATCCTTTTTATGATGAAGGTGTTGAGATAAGAGGACATGAGTTTCACTACTCAAGAGTTATTGAGTATGATAGTTTACCCCCTATGAGCTTTAATATAATTAGAGGTGAAGGAATAATAGAAAATAGGGATGGTGCTGTTTATAAAAATACTCTTGGAACCTATCTTCATACTCATGCTTTGGGAACAGAACAATGGACAAAGGGTATTTTAAAAATGGCTAAAATTTATAAGGAGAATAAAAATGGCTAAGAGAGAACTACCAACTTGTCTTTTTTGTGGTAGGATTATAGATCCTCCAGAGAGTAAGAATACAGAATTTGGAGAAGTCATATATGGAAGATGTCAGTGTGGAGCTTTATATGTATGTGAACCAACAGGTCGTAATCAAGGAGAAGCCTTAGTTAATGCGATGATGCTTGCCTGTCCTGATGGTATTGAGAATATAGAACTTGGAGTAAACTATGAATTAAAAGAAAAAGCCTATGACTATAAAACCCACAAATATGTTTATCTAAAAAATCAACTTTTTTCTGGAAGGCTCTTCTTTATAAAAGCCTTAAAAGAAAGCATTAAGAGGGCAGTAGGAGAAAAAATAAAAATATCAAAGAAAGATTTTGTTTGCCTACTTGAAGAGGAAAACTATGAACAGATTGAGAAAGTTTCATTAGATAATGCCAATGTTTTTGGATGGTTAATCTCTCTTTCCTATGATAAAGAAAATCCTATTTCATGGAAAGCAATAAAAGCAATGGGACATGTGGCAAAAGCTTATGTGGAGGCAGAAGAAGTTGAGCCATTGAGAAACACAATTAGAAAACTTCTTTGGTCAATGACAGATGAGTCAGGAGGAGTAGGTTGGAGATCAGCAGAGTTGATAGGAGAGATTATCTATGCTGAACCCTCTTTATTTGAGGATATAATTCCTATATTATGGTCACAAAGAGAAGAGGAAAGCTTTTTGGAGAGTGTATTAAGAAGTATGATTAAACTGTCAAATAAGATTAATCTTCTTGATTATATAAAAATTGAGGATAACGAACTAAGAGAGCTATTACAACACAAAAGTGAAGAGATAAGGGCTCTTACTGCTTTATTAGTTTATAAAGCTAAGATTAATTTCTCTGTTCCTGAAAATATCAAGGATGCATCTTTATCGGTATATAACAGAGGTGAGATATTTAAGGTTAAAATCTCAAAAGCTGAAAAATATTTATAAGTTTATAAGCTAAATTTATTTGACTTTAAAACAAAGCATACTTTAGAGTTAATATACTCTTGAAGTGAATTTATTGAAGATGTTAAAATTTTCTTAAAAAACTAATAAGGAGGTTGAAAAGATGCCAACTATTGAATTTAAGGGAAAACAGATTGAGCTTGATGAAGATGGTTACATTCAGAATCTTGATGATTGGTCACCAGAGCTTGCAGAGTATCTTGCTGCACAGGATGGTATTACATTAACAGAACAGCACTGGGAGGTTATTAACTTTTTAAGAGATTATTATCAGAAATATCAAATTGCTCCGATGATTAAGATCCTTGTTAAGGAGATGGCAAAGGCATTTGGTCCTGATAAAGGAAATACCAAGTATCTTTATGCATTATTCCCAGATGGACCAGCAAAGCAGGCCTGTAGATATGCAGGATTGCCTAAACCAACTGGATGTGTATAATTAAAATTAAGGGGCAGATAACTGCCCCTTTTTTTGTAATTAAATTTGTTTGGTAAATTTATCCAAGTTTCTAACCAAAAACATTATTCTAAAGGAGAAAAATGAGTATTAATAGTCTCCTTTCAAAAAAGAGAGACAGTGTAGTGAAGGAAGCTTTTGATTTAATTATTTGTACTTATCCTCAGCAGAGTCAGATTTTTTTAAGAGAAAAACATAAAAGATTTACAAATCCTATAGGTTACAACACCAATGTCTGTGTTGAACAAATCATTGATAATATCATTGCTGATGCTGATGTAGAAAGCTTTCTTCCTGCACTAGAAAATATTATTCAGATTAGAGCGGTACAAGATTTTACACCATCTCAAGCTGTTGGTTTCATCTTTCTAATCAAAAAGGCTATATATAACGCGCTTCATAAAGAAGCAGATTCAGAAGAGTTAATGGATTTAATGTCAAGGATTGATTCTTTAGCATTGATAGCATTTGATATTTTCATGAAGTACAGAGAGAGGATTTATGATATCAAAGCTAGGGAGCTAATGGACAGAACTTGGTGGTTATTGAAGAAATGGAATATTGTAACGGAAATTGATGATAAAATTTCGGAAAATAAATAAAAAAATCATTAAAAGAGAGGTAGGGTGAGATGGGTATAGGAATAGCTTTAATATCAGTTTTAGGATTAATATTGTTTGCCTATGTAGGAACAGCGCTTATTGGGTTGAATGTTCTTTTTGGTGTGGTATTTCCGTATGCTGCCTTTATCATATTCGTAGTGGGATTTATTTATAGAGTAGTTAAATGGGGAAAGTCTCCTGTTCCATATAGAATTCCTACAACTGCTGGCCAGTATTACTCTTCCCTTGGGTTCAAACAAAATAAAATTGATAATCCTTCAACTGCTTGGGGTGTAGCACTAAGAATGTTCTTTGAAGTTTTTACTTTTAGAAGTCTCTTCAGAAATACAAAGGCTGAACTTATGCAAGGCAGACTCTATATAGGTTCAAGTAAATGGCTTTGGCTTGGTGCCATAGTCTTTCATTACTCCTTTTTGATTATATTTTTAAGGCATATGAGATTCTTTACGACAGAGACTCCATGGGTTATATCAACGATTGAATCATTAGATTCATTTCTACAGATACACATACTTGGTTCACCACTTTTTTATATTACTAATTTCACCATATTCGTTGCACTTCTTTATCTGCTTGGCAGACGAATCTTTGATTCTAAAGTAAAGTACATATCTCTTCCATCAGACTACTTCCCATTGTTTTTGATCTTAGGTATAGTTACAACAGGTATATTAATGAGATACTTCTTTAAAGTTGATGTAACAGCTATAAAAGAACTTACGCTCGGATTAGTTTACTTTAAACCAGTCATACCGAAGGAAGTTGGAAGTCTGTTTTATATTCATCTATTCTTAGTAAGTGTTCTTTTTGCATACTTCCCCTTCAGCAAACTAATGCATATGGCAGGAGTTTTCTTAAGTCCTACAAGAAATTTGGCAAATAACAACAGGATGAAGAGACATGTAAATCCTTGGGAGTATCCAGTTAAACATCGTCATTATGAAGAATATGAAGATGAATTTAGAGAAAAAATGAAAAAAGCTGGAATACCAGTAGAAAAGGAGTGAGAATATGGCACTTCCAAGACCAGAAGAATTAATTTCAGATGTTAATTTAAA
>JANXCZ010000014.1 GCA_025060075.1 Thermodesulfovibrio sp. | reverse complement strand
ATTCCAGATATATATTTTTCCATCCCATGTCCACACTCCCCATTCATCAGTAAGGTCAAAGATTTCTTTTGTCATTGAATCTTTTATGATTTTAGCTTCTGTAAGGTATATTTTCATCTTTTCTTTCTCCGATTATTTTCTTGAAACTCTTTTTTTTTCTTCCTCTTTTTCCTTATTAAAGCCCACCTTTCTCTTTCTCTTTTTTGTCTTATAGTTATCTGTTCTTTTATTAACTCAATTAGATTTCTTTCAGCATCAGTAAAATTAATCATACTTTCAAGGGATTCAAACAATTTATAGTCATAGTAGCCACCACCTTCCTCAATTAGCACCCAGAGATAATAAAGTCTGGCAAGTTGACAATCCTTTGACTCTAAATCCTCCAAATCTTTACATGGAGCTCCTATTTCATCAAAGTCTCCATAGTAGAATCTCTCAGACATGTACTCATCTTCTTTAATTTTCCTTTCAACTTCATATTCAGCTATGGCATATAGCAAAGATATTAATTGCTTCACTGTCATTTCTTCAAAATTAATTTCCTCACTATCAAAGAGAGACTTTAGTTCTTCCTTTGGAAATTTCTCATACTGGTCTATAATTGGATACAATATTTTTAGAAATTTGCCATATGAAGATTGTTCAAGAAGTTTTATCTCTTCCTCTATTTCTTCTGGGAATGGCGTAGGCTCATAAGAGTCTTTCTTTGTAGCTTGTTCTCTTCTTTCTGAGAAAAACTTTGTTGATTTTTTCCTTTCATTCCAAGCTTTGAAAAATTCTTGCATCCGTCGTCTTCTTTCAAGTTCCTCAGGATTTGGGCAGTGCAAGGCTTCATAGATTACTCTCATGAAATTTTTAAGTTTTTGCTCTTTCATTATTTTTGTTGCCAAATTCATTGAATCGTTGAAGATATACCATATTTTTGGTGCCAGTTTTAAGAAGGTTTGAATAATTTGAACATTTTCAATTTTAGTCCTGATCTTTAGGTCATTGGAAGTGTATTCAGATTTAAGTCTTTCTATTTCATACTGTGTCCAATTTTTGATAAATCCTAAAATTATCTTCTTAATCTTATTTTTACTAAACTTTCCGAATGTAAATCCTCTTTCAAAGAGCTTTTCAAGTAAATATTCTCCATCAAGTCTTTGATTATTATGAGAATCGGTAAGCTCATAAACTGCCTTTTCAACTTCTCTTAATTCTTCATCGGCAAAATAAAGTTGAATGTTCATGGTTTACTCCTTTTTAGTTAAATTAGTTCAAAATTTTTCTAATCTATTTCTATTGAGTCAAATTCCTTAGGGTCTCTTATCTTTATCCACTCAGGAAACTTTTTTTCAAATTCTATGACAAAGGAGGCTATACCAAATGACGCTGCCCATCCGATCTCACTAATACCCTTTGGGATTCTCCATAGCCAATTTATAAATTCCTCATATTCATTAGCTGTATTTTTCATCTCTTTAATCCCCCTTTGTTACTATTTAATCTGTTGTATTAAGATTTTTAAATCAACTATAAAAAGGGGGCATTTTAGCCCCCTGAGTTAATTACCACAGGTAATTTTGTATACAAACTCTTTTACAGTTTTATTTCTGTAAAGTTTTAACCAGTCCTGAAGTGAAGGATTTGTTTTACTTTCTTCAATCCATTCCTTGCCCTTTTTAACAAAAACTGAAATTAACTCAATATCCTGAGTTCTGTTAGCACAATTAGCCAATAGATCAGCAATAATAAAGTCTTTCCCTTTTTCAGTTATTTTTGTTATCAGATAAACTCCTCCACCTACAGAAGGAGCAATAGAGTCTCTGTCATAGTATATTTCAGTAGCACCATCAGTAGTTTTAATAAACTTTACCCAGTTTATATTTTCCCAGCTGTCTTCTTGTTTAGCTTTTTTATTTGTTTTCACATACAGTCCATCCATTACTCCATTTAGTCCACAATTGTATCTACAGCCAAAGGTGTGTTCAACCTTTATTTGATTTTTACCCAAGGTAAAGGTCATTATACAGTCCTCTTCTGCTTTGAATATGGCTTTGTTTTTACCATGTATTGTTGCTACACCTTCTAAGTTGCAAGTATACCACCCACCTGTAAGTGTGCTGATGGTAAATTTAAAACGATCTTTGCCAAGCATTATAATATCCATTCCACCTTGAACACCTTTCTTTTTTATTAAATACTCTCCAGATAAATCTGAAGCAAAAACAGAGGTTGATAGAGTCAAGATTAAGCAAATTATTATGAATATCAGTCTTTTCATAACAAAACCTCCTTAATCTTTTAAAAGCATTGCCAATAAATTTCCTTTACCGATAAGTCTGCCATTTCTATCTCTTGTCTCATTTCTTTTTGGGTCATATTTGCCTAAATATCTACCGTTTCTGTCTCTAAGTTCTAAAACTCCGTCTCTCTTTTCAGTAATTTCGCCAATTCTTCTTCCATTTTTGTCTCTTAAAACTTCTTTATTCATATTACACCCCCGTTAAAATCCCACCGCTACAGCTATTACTGGATTTGCAGATAATCCTGATTTAGAGCCAGAAAAAATCAACTCCTATGAAATTGGCCTTAGAGGATCTTCTTTTCAAGGACTGAGTTACAACATAGCCTTATTCTTGGTTGCTACAAAAGATAAAATAGTTAGAGTTGGTGGTCCAAGAAGAGTAGAAAATGCAGGAGAAACAAGAGCAAAGGGAGTAGAGATAGGCTTAAATATAGAGTTCCCACTTGGCTTTTATGGTTCACTGAATTATACCTTTCAAGAGTCAGAATTTAAAAAATATACAACTGTAACAGGAGTCTCTTACAAAGGCAATGAAATTCCGCTTGTTCCTAAACATTTATTAGGTTTATCACTGGTATACAGAGCTAAAGGGTTTGGTAATTTAGTTTTGACAGCAAACTACTCAAGTAAGAGATTCATGGATGTAGCAAACACAAGAACACTTGGAGACTACTTCGTTATTGATGCTAAATATAGTAGACAGATAAATAAAAATCTTGAAATATTTTTATCAGGAAAGAATTTAACAGACAAAAGATATGTGGAGGTTGGCTTTGGCGGAGCTGGATGGGAAATGCTTTATCCAATGCCTGGAAGAAGCGTTATTGGTGGTGTAAATTTGTATTTTTAAAACTTAATTAGGAGGAAACATGAAAAATTTTAGCACATTCTTAGTTATTAAAGTTTTCATACTATTTATTTTAAATATTAATCTATATGCTCACGACAGATGGTTACAGCCTACCACACCAATTGTAAAGGCTGGTAAAGATGTTAATATTGAATTTTGTGTCGGACATGGTTTTGAAAGTGAGGCTGCACCGAGTGAGTGGTGGCTTACTAAATATTATTTAATTGATCCTGACGGCAATGAAAGTGAGTTATCTTTTTCATATAACAAAGAAAAACAAAAAAGTGCTGTTGGTAAATTCACAGCAAAAAAGAAAGGAACTTACATGGTGTATTCAAAAGCTGAAAATATTCATTGGGTAAAAACA
Source organism: Thermodesulfovibrio sp. (assembly GCA_025060075.1). GTDB lineage: Bacteria > Nitrospirota > Thermodesulfovibrionia > Thermodesulfovibrionales > Thermodesulfovibrionaceae > Thermodesulfovibrio. The sequence continues at coordinate 865 of JANXCZ010000014.1, read as the reverse complement.
AAAGATGGAAAGTATCTTCAATTTAAAGATAAAATAGAGTTAGATCCCTTAGAAATTAAAAGAACATTTATTGGTTGGCAATACAGTAAAACTTTTGTCAAAGTAAATAAATCAGGCGGTGATTCTTATAAGAAAATTATGAACAGTTTTATTGAATTAGTTCCTCTTAATGATCCTACAAATTTAAAAGTTGGTGACTCTCTCACCTTGAGAGTACTTACTAATGGTAAAGATACAAAATGGAATGTAGCTGTTATAGCTCTCTATAAAGGATTTCCTGGTGATATATGGTCATACAGCTACTTTACAGAATATCCAGGAGAGTATTATACAAAAGAAGGTATTGAAAAAGAACCAATTGTCAAAATTCCTATTACACACAGAGGACTCTGGTTTGTAAAGGCTTTTAGAATGATGGATGAGGAAATTCTTTGTAAAAAAGTGTATGGACAACATGATGCATACTTTTTTGAATTCACTTTGACTTTTTATGTCCCGTAATCGTTAGTAAGAGGAGCAGAGAAAATGCTCCTCTAATTTTATATAATACTTTCATGACTGTTATTCCTAATGTCAAGTCACATTTTATTACTACGATAAAATGTCACATATCTTTTATAGTCTCTTTTCCATGGATGATCCGCTGATGGAGTATATCTTCTCTGTCTTTTCACTTCTTCAGCATTAATCCTTAATTCAAAATTTCATCTTCTTGAATGCTCTCTCTTTTACTTTCTAATCCTGTTATCTCCTTATAACTTAATCTTTTACCTTCCCACAGTATCTCTATCCTTCCATTCATTAGTTCACATATCTGTACCCATTTACCTGTAAAACTTTTTACACCATTTGTAGGCAACAATTG
>JANXCZ010000060.1 GCA_025060075.1 Thermodesulfovibrio sp. | reverse complement strand
GTAGAAAAGCTTCTTTTAAATTCCTTTTCATATGCAAAATTTCATAAAGTTATTTAAATATCTGAGATTTTATTTTCAAGAAACGATAAAATTCATTATTTTAGTAGGGGTTTCTCGATTCAATTATTAAATTATGTTGTTTACTGTTGAAGTAATAGAAGAACTCCAAAAGATTGAAACTCAACTTAGAGATGTCTTTATTAAAGTTTTCAAGGCTATTGAAAATACGATTGGAGAGGTAGTAAAGCGAAAAGACTTTATTGAGCTTAAGAGAGAATTTCAAACTTTAGCTACTCTTGTTAAAGAACTTGCAAAAGCACAAAAACGCACCGAAAAGGCTGTAGAAGAGTTAACCCATGCATTAAAGGAAACAAGACAAATGGTAGGCAATCTCTCTGACACAGTCGGATATACTCTTAAAGACAGAGCAATGAAGGCTTTACCTGCAATATTATTTGAGAGATTCGGTATAAATATAAAGGAAAGACTTGTAAGGAAGTATATTCAATCCAATGGCAAATAAAATGAGATTAACATATATGGAGTAAGGAGAAGACATGGACAGAAAATAACAGTAATAGGAGAGGCAAAATCAAGGCTTTCTAAGAGCAATATAGATAATCTTATAAAGCTAATAGATAGACTTCAAAGGAAAGGCTTAATAACTGGAGAGATATTTCCCATCGTAGTGACATATACTGCGACATCAGAAGCACAGCAGTATAGTTTTAGTAAAGGTGTGCATGTAATCTGGTCCCATGAGATATAATTAAAAGCATGTTACATTTTTTAATATGGTAAAATTTTACATATCTTTTATAGTCCCTTTTCCATAAATGATTCTCTGATTGATTATATTTGATCTTGCTTTTTTCTTATTCAATTAGACACCTCTTTTTAAAGCTAAACTCTAAAGGAAGGCTAACATATTAGTAATTATGCGTAACATTTAATATAGTAACCACACTGCAAATTGGTGTTGTTGAAAGGTCATCTTGAAATGTTTTATTATTTTTATTATTACCAAATAATTTTCAATTGTGTTGGAGGAAAATTTGAAAACACTGCTTGATATAGATAATGGAAAAAAAATTAAAATTCTAAAAATTTCCGGTGGCAAATCTATTCGCCAACATCTTCAATCTCTTGGAGTACATACAGGAGATATAGTAACATTAAAGAAAAGTTCTTTCCTAGGAGGACCTGTTCTTTTAGAAGTTAATGGTTACGATGTAGCAATTGGCAAAGGAGTTGCTTCCAAGATAGAGGTTGAAGAATTAGAATGAAAATTGCTTTTATTGGCCAACCCAATGCGGGTAAAAGCACCATTTTTAATGGTCTTGCAGGATACAAAACAGTAACAGCTAACTTTCCAGGACAAACTGTTCATTATACAATTAGTAAAGTAAAATTTGAAGATGAGGTATTTGAGATAGTTGATTTACCAGGTATCTACTCTCTTACAGCCATTGATATGGCTGAATTTGAATCAAGAAGGTATATCCTATCTGGACAAGCAGATGTTGTTATAAATATAATTGATGCCTCTACACTTTCAAGAAGTCTTGAACTTACTCTCCAACTTGCAGAGTTACAAGTTCCAATGGTTATATGTTTAAACATGATAGATGAAGCTCGCAGAAAAGGAATTGAAATAGATAAAGATAAACTATCCCATATTTTTGGAGTGCCTGTTATTGAAACAGTGGCAAACAAGGGAATAGGTCTTGATAAAATATTTAGTTCTTCAAAAAAAGCATACTATGAAAAACTTATTCCAAAAATTCAGTTTTTTCATAAAGATATAGAAGAAAAAATTGAAGAAATTGAAAGGACTATTCCAACTGATTTTTTGAAAAACCTTCCAAGAAGATATATAGCAATAAAACTATTAGAAGGAGACAAGGAACTATTTGAAGAGATTAGAAAACATCCAGAAATCTTAGAAAAAATAAATAATCTAAGAGAAGAAATTAAAACCACACATGGAAGAGATACTGATACTGTTATATCATCTGAAAGGCATGCTCTTGCCATGAATATCTTTGAAGAAGTAGCAAAGGTTGGAGAGCCATTGAAATCCTTTAGAGAAAAAGTTGATGATCTTCTTACTAATAAATATCTTGGCTATCCTCTTTTATTTTCAATTTTATTTGGAATATTTTTTATAGTATTTGAAGTTGGAAAAATTATAGAAGAACCCCTTATAGAAGGCTTCAACTCTTTAATTGAAAGACTTCCAAATTTTGTTGAAGAGAATTCTCTGATGTTTTTTGTATTAAAAGGCTTACTTGAAGGATTTTCAGGAGGTTTAGGAGTTGCCATTCCCTATCTTATTCCATTTTTTATTGGACTTACTATTCTTGAAGATATAGGATACCTGCCGAGAATGGCCTTTTTAATGGATACACTGATGCATAGAATTGGACTACATGGCAAGAGTATTCTTCCATTTGTTATTTCCTATGGATGTAATGTTCCCGGAGTAATGACAACAAGAATACTTGAGTCTCCGAGAGATCGCTTCATCACAGCAACTCTATCAGTATTAATTCCATGTGCAGCAAGAACTACGGTAATATTCGGATTAGTTGGAGCCTACATAGGAGGTTTAGCTGCAGCAAGTCTTTATATCTTTAACATTGTTGTTATTATGATTTTAGGTGCCATACTTACAAAGTTTATTCCAGAAACAGCAGGATTAATAATGGAAATTCCACCCTTAAGAATTCCAGCAATAAAAAATATTTTTATGAAAACATGGCTTAGACTAAAGGATTTCATGCTGGTTGCTTGGCCACTTCTTATCATAAGTAGCATTATTCTCAGTTTTATTGAATATTTAGAAATTAACTTCATATTGAATAAAATCTTCTCTCCTGTTGTTAATTGGTTCCTTGGTCTACCAGAACAAACAGGAATAGCGCTTCTTTTTGGTATTTTAAGAAAAGAACTATCAATGATAATGCTTTTTCAAGCAATGCATACAACGCAACTTAATACTGTTATGACAGATCTTCAGTTAATTGTTTATACGATATTTACGATATTTTATATGCCATGTGTTGGAACTATGGGAGTACTTCTTAAAGAGTTGGGCTTCAAAAAGATGATTTCAATAACTTTTTTAACGATTTCTTTAGCATTAATACTGGCTTTTACTGTAAGATTAGTTTTATCTTTCATTATTTGAGAAAAAAAATTAAAATTTTGATATTCTTTAATTTAAAGGAGGACAATTAAGATAGCTAAAGTTTACGGCAATACAACAGGCTTAAAAAAGAGCATAGTTTATGCATTAGAAAGGCTCTACAGAAGAAGACAACCTCCAGATTTTTTTATAACTCCTGAATTGGCAAAGTCTTTATGTAGTCTATCTTATGAAACCAACAGACAAATTGGAGTATTAATAAATAGAAATGGAATTGTTACGCATGTTATTGTTGGTAATGCTCATTCAGTTTTTATTCCTTCATTGGAAGACTTTCCTCTTGGAAGAAAACCTCTTAGAGGACTAAGATATATCCATACTCACTTAAACAAAGAAATGCCTAACACAGAAGATATAACTGATCTGAGACTTCTTAGATTTGATTTTCTTGCTGTTTTAACTCATGAAAAGGGAATTCCAGAAAATATTCATATTGTCCATCTTTTACCCTATGGTAAACAAAACCAGTTTGAGATTATTTCTTCAAACTTTTATTCTTTTAAGCAAAACTTCAGAGAGTTTATAAGTAATCTTGAGGAAGAAATGGATAGAGCAAGAGAGATTGATATGCAAGATCCTCGGGAAAAGGCTATTCTTATAAGTGTATCCACTTCTCCTAAATATATTCTTGAAGAACATATGGAAGAATTAAAAGAGCTTGCAGAGTCAGCAGACTTGGTAGTGATAGATAAAATTATTCAAAGAGTAAAAGAGATAAATCCTAAGTATCTTCTTGGTGAGGGAAAACTAAGAGAAATAATCATTAAGGCAATGGATATGGGAGCGACACTTTTGGTTTTTGATCAAAATTTAACACCTTCTCAAATAAGAGCAATAGCTGATATGACAGAGTTAAAAGTAATAGACCGTAGTCAACTCATACTTGATATTTTTGCCAAAAGAGCTCATACAATGGATGGAAAGGTTCAAGTAGAGCTTGCTCAACTCCGTTATATGCTTCCAAGACTTACAGGAAAAGGAACTGCCATGTCAAGACTTGCAGGTGGTATAGGCGGAAGAGGACCTGGAGAGACAAAACTTGAGTTAGACCGTAGAAGAATAAAGGAAAGAATTCATCATCTTGAAAATGAACTTAAGAAACTCACTCTTGCAAGAATTGAAAGGAAAAAACGTAGAAAAGAACTTTCAATTCCTATTGTTTCAATTATTGGATATACAAATGCTGGAAAATCAACTCTTCTTAATGCTCTTACAAAAAGCTCAGTCTTTGTTGAAGATAAAATGTTTGCAACCCTTGATACATCATCAAGAAGATTGAAGTTTCCTGAAGACAAAGAGATTATAATTACTGATACAGTAGGATTTATAAGAGACTTACCTGAAGACCTTATAGCAGCCTTTAAAGCTACATTGGAAGAATTAGAAGATGCCTCTTTACTCATTCATCTTGTTGATATTTCAAGTCCTCAGTTTGAAAACCATATTGAATCTGTAAATAAAATCCTAAAACAATTAGGGCTTGATACAAAACCTACTATTCTTGTTTTTAATAAAATTGATAAAGTATCTTCTTTTGAAGTAAAACAAATCTGCAGTAGATATAATGCAATCGGTATCTCTGCAATAGATAAAAAAACACTCCTTCCTCTCATAGAAGAGATAAAAAATAAGCTATGGGAGGAAAGAGTTATCTGTAACGCTCCACTTTAAATTTATAAAGCTCAAAATCAGAGTCATGTGGATCAATACCTGCCTTGAGTTTAGCAATTCTTAGTTGCTCATCTATAGTATTTACACCTTCTATGTCTGGAAGCAATAATCCTTTTTTCCATCCTTTTATAACAATCACTCCATACTTTTTAGGATCAAGTTCATCAAGGCTTTTAACTGGCTCGGGTGGACTAAGTATATCAACTGAATATTCTAACTGTTGAAGTTCATCAGGATGAACAGGAGGAAAACGAGGATCTTGTGTTGCAGAGGCTATGGCATTTTTTACTATTTCTGTATAGATATTTTCAGTTGTAGGAAGAAATGTTCCTATACATCCACGAAGCTGACCTTTTTTCTTAATTGACACAAATACTCCTGCTTTTTTCTGCATCTCAGGTGGAATCTTTTCAGGAGTAGGAGGAATTTTTCCAGTTTTAACATACTCTTCAACAGTTTTTTTAGCAAGTTTTACAAAGGGATGCATAAATAAAGTATATAACAAAACATCATTTAAATCCAACAGCTAAATTCTCTTACCTACTAAATAGGCTTGACCAAGAGAAATACAAGCATCATTAGGAGGAAGATTTATGTGATAAAGAGGTTTAACACCTATTTTTCTTAACATCTTTAATGTTTCTCTTACTAAGTAACTATTTTGAAAGACTCCTCCACTTAAACCTACAATGTCAAATCCTATTTTATCCTTAAAATAATTTGTTAACTCAACGATTATCTTTATTATTGTATTGTGAAACTTCCATGATATATTTGATATTTTTTGTTTTTGCTCAGAGTTAAAGTAAAATTGACGACAAACTCCAATGAAACCACAAAGAAAATCATCTATAATCTCTTTAATCATTGGAGTGTAATCAATCACTAAAGGTTCATTTGATGAAGAAACTATAACATCAAAAGAATAACATTCCTTTTCAGAAAACTCCATATTTTTTTCTATTAGGCTTTCAAGGGCAATTGCAGCCTCTGCCTCAAAGCTATTGTAGTGACAGACACCAACAAGAGAAGAAACTCCATCAAAAAGCCTTCCCATTCCTGATGAAAGAGGACTAAACTCTGAAACTTTCTTTAGTTTAATTATTTGTTTAATTCTTTCTTCAGAGACAACATCTAAGATAGGCAGTTTTTTTATTAACTGCATATCCTCTCCAAACACCTCATCAATAAGAGAAATAGCAAGTCTAAAGCATTCTTTTATTGCAGTCTCACCCCCTGGAAGAGATAATGGTTTAAGATGAGCAAGTCTTTGAAAATCTTTAACAGTGCAGTACAAAAACTCACTTCCCCAAATTGTTCCATCTGTTCCATATCCTGTTCCATCAAAGGCTATACCAAAAAGTTCACTTGTTCCATACTCAGCCATCAAAGAGGCAATATGGCAGTAGTGATGTTGAAGAGCATAAGCAGAAATTCCTTTTTTTTCTGCATAATCCTTAGCCCACTGAGATGAAAAATAAAGTGGATGAAGATCATGTCCAACTGCTACTGGTTCTACACGATATACTGATTTAAGATTATTGAAAACCTCTTCATAAAATTCTATAGTTTCAAAATTCTCTAAATCTCCAATATGCTGGCTAACTATAGCATAGTCTGATTTAGTGAGTGTAAAGGTATTTTTTAAATCAGCACCAGCACCTAAGACTTCAGGTAAACTCTCTTTTAAAGCTATTGCCTTAGGAACAAACCCTCTTGCTCTCCTTATGAAATATATCTTTCCTTCAAGTTCTCTCACTACAGAGTCATCAACTCTCATGAATATGTCTCTATTGTGAACTAAAAAGGCATCAGCCACATCTTTAAGTTTTTCAAAAGCCTCTTCATTTTTTGTAATTATAGGCTCTTCAGAAATATTTCCACTTGTCATAACAAGAGCCTCAAAGTGAGGCTGAAAAAGAACGCCTAAAGGCGTAAAAAATGAGTTATCATCCTGAGCTAAGCTAACAAAGTTATCTTCCTCTGGATAATAGAATAACAAGTAATGCAATGGAGTATAAGGTAACATAAAACCAAGATAGGCATTCTTAGGGGCAATTATATCTGGAAGAACATATTCAGCTTTCTTCAATAAAAGAACTATTGGTCGCATTGGTGATTTAAGAATCTTTTTTTCTTCTTCACTTATAAAGCAAAATTTTTCTATTGAATCTAAATCTGGAGCCATTAATGCAAAGGGTTTATTACTTCTTTTTTTCCTTTTTCTTAAATTTTCTACTGCCTCAGGATTTTTAGCATCACAACAAAGATGAAAACCGCCAAGTCCTTTTATTGCAACAATCTTTCCTTCTTTAATAAGTCTAATTGTTTCTTTTATAGGCTCTTTATACTCTCTTATACTATTCCCAATCTTGACAAAAAGTTTAACTTCTGGACCGCATTTAGAACATGCATTAGGCTGAGCATGAAATCTTCTATTATTTGGGTCTTTGTATTCTTTTAGACAATCAGGGCACATTTTAAAAACAGACATTGTTGTATTAGGTCTGTCATAGGGAACCTTCATTGTAATCGTATATCGTGGACCACAGTTTGTACAGTTTATAAAAGGATAAAGATATCGTCTGTCAGAAGGAGTAAAAAGCTCTCTAAGACAGTCTTCACATATGGAGACATCCTCTGAAACATGGGTAAATCCTACATCGTCAATACTTTCAATAATTTCAAAACTACTGTAGTTTTTAGGTGAAAGTTCGGTTTTTTCGATTGAGTAAATCTTCGCAAGGGGAGGAGGCTCATTCTGAAGTTTATTTAAAAATTCATCAACTCTTTCACCTTCTATCTCAATCGTTACACCTCTTGATGTATTTGTAACAAATCCTCTTAAGTTGAGAGTCTTTGCGAGATTATAGACAAATGGCCTAAAACCAACTCCCTGAACAACTCCTTTAACCTGTATATGAAGACGTCTCATGTAAGTTAAAATAACGTTAACTCTTTAACGGGAGAAAAACTCTTTCTGTGAATAGGACAAGGACCAAACTTTTTAAGTGCCATTAGATGTTCTTTTGTAGCATAGCCCTTATTTTTTTCAAAGCCATATTGAGGATAAACTTTATGATACTGTCTCATTATTCTATCTCTTGTTACTTTTGCTACAATACTGGCAGAGGCAATTACTGCGCTTTTTTTATCTCCTTTAACTATA
>JANXCZ010000053.1 GCA_025060075.1 Thermodesulfovibrio sp. | reverse complement strand
TAATCCAATTGCATTAAGAAATGACTTGTTTACTTTTTTTATTGTATAGTTTTCATCGGTGTAATAAATAAGATCTGTTATTGAATTGAAAAGCATTTCAAGCTCTTTTTCTGCTTTTTCTACTTTGTCAAATATCCATGCATTTTCTATAGCCCCTGCTACCTGATCAGCAAAGCCTTTTAGAAATTTAATGTCTTGATCAGTGATCGGTTTTCTTGTATATAAGTTATCAACCCATACTGCTCCTATTTCTTTATCTTTTGAAACAAGAGGAATTACAGCATAAGCAAAACTTCCAAGTTGCTGAATTATTACAGGATCTGCTTCTTCTTTATGAACATCCCTAATATTAAAAATTTTTCTTTCCTTTACAGCTCTTACAAGTGGAGTATTTTCACTTAAAGGAATAGAGATATTTTTACAGAGTCTTTCAAGAAAGCTGTCTTGCTCAAACTCCCTTTTATTTAATTCATCAAGAACTTCAAAGAGAGTTTTCTTTTCTCTTGTCATACTTGACCATATTTGCCATGCTTCTTCATAACTTGAAGGACCTACAGCCATAACACCTTGTAAAACTTCTCTTTTTTCATCTACAAGGAAAAGAATAGCTCTATTAAAACCAAGTCCTTCACCCATTGTAATTACTGTTAGTATCATTCTTAATAGTTTATTGAGATCTAATGTGCTTCTTACAGCAGAGCTTATAAAAAGAAGTTTTGTAAGCTCTTCATTCTTTCTTATAAGGTCTCTTTCAAGCCTTTTCTTTTCCGTAATATCTCTTATTATTCTGCTAATTCCTATAATTTCTCCATAGGAACTCTTTATAGGAGACATTGTAAGGCTTACCTCTATAAGCTTTCCTTCCTTAGTTATCATTATTGTCTCTATATCTTTTAAGATTTCGTCATTTTTAATTTTTTCCACATATATTTTTTCCATCTCCCGTAAAAAATCTGGAATAATTGGCAGAGGCTTTTCGATGACTTCTTCCTGTTTAAAACCAAAGATATTCTCTGCACCTTTATTCCATGCTGTTACGATGTTGTCCATATCAGTGGCTATAATTGCATCAGCAGAACTCTGAATAAGGCTTTCAAGATAACTTTTGAGTTCTTCAATCTGAGCCATTATCTTCATTGTCTGAATCTCTCTTTCTCTTAGTTCATTGAATTTTAAGGATTTAAGAATAATAAGGGAGGCAATGGCGGAAAAAAGTTCTCCAATTGATATATCTTCTGTGTCAAACTCTCCGATTTTTCCTTCAGAATTTATTTTATTGTAAACAACTATCGTTCCAATATTTTCTTCTTTCATCTTTAATGGAATACATATTGCTGAATAGGCGGGAATATCAAGTTTTTTCCCTTCAAGCTGAGCTTTGTTGAATCTCTTTACTTTTCCTTCTCTTAGAACTTCTCCACATATTCCCTCATCAGATTTAAGTAAATCAATGTTTGAACTAATATTATGGGTAGCAGCAATATGTAAATATCCGTTTCTTATAATTCTTATAATTCCTGCCTGAGCATTCATTAATTCACAGACATAGTAGATAAGTCTTTCAAGTAAAATATCAGTATCTTCATATATTTCAAGCAGTTTTAATAGTTCAAATAAAGCTTGTCTTTCTTTATCTTTCACCTATTAATACCTCATAAAGTTCAATATATTTTTTACTGGAACTTCTCCATGAAAAATCTCTTTTCATAGCTTCAGAAATCATTTGGAAAAGCTTAGGTTTATTGTGATATGTTTCAATAAAACGATAAACTGCATTAATTAAAGCATCACTAGTGTATTCATTAAAGAGAAAGCCAGTTATGTTATCTTCCACTGTGTCAGAAAGTCCACCTGTTTTTCTGCATATAGGAATAGTTCCATATCTCATAGCAATAAGCTGACTTAAACCACATGGTTCATATCTTGATGGAATAAGCAAACTATCTGCACCTGCATATATTTTATGTGCTAAGGCTTCATCAAATCCAATAAATGTAAAAATTTGAGAGGGATACATACTTTGAAGCTCTTTGATTTTGTGTTCATAATAACTTTCTCCACTTCCTTCAAATACGAAACTTATTCCTTCTTTGATTAATTTTGGAACTGCCTCAACGATTATATCTATGCCCTTTTGATAAACCATTCTTCCTATAAAGCCTATCAAAGGCTCTTGTACAGAAGATTTTATTCCAGTAAGAGCTATTAAATTTTCTTTATTTTTCTGTTTATCATGAATATTTTGTAATCCATATTTTTGCACAATAAAGGGATCTTCTTCAGGATTCCATATCTTGTAGTCAATACCATTTATTATACCTATAAGATTTTCTTTTCTTTTTCTTAATACTCCATCAAGTCCTGCTCCATACTCTGGAGTTAATATTTCTTTTGCATAAGTGGGACTTACAGTAGTAATAATGTCTGCATTAAAAAGTCCACCCTTGAGAAAGTTTACCATCCCGTAAAATTCAAGCCCGTCTATATGAAACATTTCTTGTCCAAATCCTGTTACTTCAAGTTTTTCCCGAGGAAATATACCTTGATATCCAAGATTATGAACTGTAAAGACAGTTTTTGTTCTTTCAAAGCATGAACATTCTCTATAAAAAGTTCTTAAATAGAGAGGTATTAGGGCTGTATGCCAGTCATGGCAATGAATAATATCAAATTTTAAATTCATAATTTTGCATATTTCAAGAAATGCTCTTGAAAAGAACACAAATCTTTCAGCATTGTCAAGATACTCACCATAATTTGTTCCGTAAAGTTCATCTCTGTCAAAAAAGTTATTATGCTCAATAAAAAATAAGTTTCCTTTTTTTGAAGGCTCAAATATTAAGTTATCATCTGAGTCGACGGAGACATGTGCTATTCTTACAGCACCAAAGAGAGTATTTGAACCAACAGGAACTCCATAGACTATATCAGCATTTAGAGTATAGTTGAAAAATTTATCCTTTGTTATTCTATAAAGAGGTAGAAAAAGACTGACATCAATACCTGCTTTGATAAATTCTTTAAAGAGAGCACCAACTACATCACCAAGTCCTCCTGTCTTTGAAAAGGGATAGGCTTCTGCAGAAACAAGAGCTACTTTCATATCTTAGCCTCCCTTAAAAAATTAGCAGCTTCTTCAGGAGGAGTTGGGTTTATAAAACATCCAGAGCCCCATTCAAATCCTGCTGTCTTTGTAAGCTTTGGAATTATCTCAATATGCCAATGATAATAATCATTTATCTCATCTTGAAATGGAGATGTGTGGAGTACATAATTATATGGAGGAGTCTCAAGAACTGCATCAAGTTTTTTAAGAGTTTTTTGGAGAGCTTCTGCAAGAAGGTTAAAGCTTTTATCTCTTGGTTCAAAACGAGACTCATGTCTTTTAGGTAGTATCCATGTCTCAAATGGCTCTCTTGGAGCAAAAGGTGCTAAAACTATGTAGGCATCGTTTTGATAAACTATCCTTTTTTCAAATTCAAGTTCTTGGGCTATTATATCGCAAAATATACATCTGTCTCTTAATTCAAAATATTTTTTTGCTGAGTTCATCTCATCTTTTACAACATGGGGAATAATTGGTAAAGCGATCAACTGACTATGAGTGTGTTCAATTGTTGCTCCCGCTGCTTCTCCTTCATTTTTAAAGACAAGGACATACTTAAAGCGAACATCTTTTTTAAGGTCTGTAATTCGGAAGTAGTAAGCCCATAAGACATCTTCAACTGCCTTAAGTGACATTGTAGAAAGAGACAAGGGATGTTCAGGTGTCTCTATGATTACCTCATGAGCACCGATACCATTCATTTTATCATAAATTCCCTCACCTCTTTTGTTTAGATCTCCATGAATCTGTAATGCTGGAAACTTATTAGGAACAACTCTTAATGTCCATCCTGGAGTATTAGGAGCTGTATTTGGTGGTCTAAAGGCAATTATCTCGGGTGGAGTTGTGTATTCATTACCTGGGCAGAAGGGACAGAATCCTCTAGTTTTTCTTTTCTGGCTTACAGGTGCAAAGTCAGAAGGTCTTTTACCTCTTTCAACAGCAATTATCACCCATCTTCCTGAGATAGGGTCTCTTCTTAGTTCTGACATCCTATCCTCCGATTAATAAAATCTGTAGTCAATTTTGTATAATTATACCATTATGGCAAGACTTTTTCATTACAAAATCATAAATGATGCTTTTGGAGATCCTTGTGTTTTTTTACGACTTCTAAGAGAAAAAAGAGCTTTGCTTTTTGATGTAGGAGATATTAGAAAAATTTCATTTAATGAGATTCTTAAAGTAAGTGATATCTTTGTTACTCATACACATATTGATCACTTCATAGGATTTGACCAAGTGATACGAGCAGTTTTAAGAAGGCCGATGCCTCTTAGGATTTATGGACCAGAAAATATTATTGAATGCGTTTATGGAAAGCTTAAAGGATATACATGGAATCTTGTTGCTGATTATCCACTTCAAATTGAAGTTTATGCTATTACAAAAAAGGGACTTAAGGGAGCAAAGTTTGTAGCTTCAAAAGGTTTTAAGATTGAAAGACTAAAAAAGATATCGATTACAGATAATATAGTGCTTCAAGAGCCTCTATTTAAGGTTAAAGCAATTGAGCTTTCCCATGGCATACCTGTAATTGCCTACTCAGTAGAAGAAGATTTTCACATAAATATAAATAAAGTAGAGCTTCAAAACTTAGGGTTTCAAATAGGACCGTGGCTTGGACAACTAAAAAGATTGATAAAAGAAAACTATGAATATGACTCAGAAAAAATGCTAAAACCAAAAAATGAATTACTAAAGATCACAGTAGAGACTCCAAAGGGAAAGTTTAGTGTGGAAGAACTTTTTCCTCTTTTAAAAATCACAAAAGGAGAGAAGATTTCTTATGTTATGGATGTTTCTCCTACAGAAGAAAACATTAAGAAAATAATTGAATTTGTAAGAGACTCTGACATACTTTTTTGTGAAGCATATTTTCTTAACAAGGACAAAGAAAGAGCCTTTGAAAGAAATCACCTAACAGCAGCAATTACAGGAAACATTGCCAGGCAGGCAAGGGTTAAGGAACTTATAATCCTTCATATTTCACCTAAATATATTGAAAATCCTCAAGATATTTATAAAGAGGTTGAACTATCAAGGTCAGGCATTTTGTTGTAAAAGCATTAATTTTAACTCTAGTTTTATTTTCCTCTGTAAGTCTTATTATAAGCGGATATTTTTTATATAAGAATGCTCAAGAATCCACAGAGCAAGCTCTTAAAATGCAAGCATCAGGAATAACTATAACTTTAAATAGCTTAATCCAAAACTTAAACATGGAAAAATTACAGATTGAAGGAAGTCTAATAATGTCGCAAATACTTCTTGATGAGAGATGGCAGAGTGTTGCATTTCTTGCAGTTTATGATAAGGAAGGAAGAGTTGTTCTTCACTCAAATCCCAGTCTTATTGGCAAGAAATTCAATGAGATAGAAGCTTTATTTGAGAAAGAAAGCCCTTATTATCAAAGAGTTGTCCTTGGTACAGGTGAGGAAGTTTTTTTATCTGATACAAGGATTAATATAAATCAAAATCAATACATACTAAGAGTGGCTTTACATCTTTATCCTGCAGAAACTCCATTGAGAGTCTCAAAAATATATTTGACTTTTATATTTTTATCTGCTTTTATTGTAATTCTTGCAGGTATTACAACAGTTCTAATATTTGGAAAGATTGAAAAAATGCAGATTAAAATGAGAGAGCTTGAAAATCTATCAATTCTTTCAAGAATTTTAGCTCATGAGATAAGAAATCCTCTTGGAAGTATAAAAGGATTTGCTCAGTATCTTTTTAAGAAAGTTTCAGATAAATCATTAAAGGAATACTTAGACATTATCATAAAAGAAAGTATGAGGCTTGAAAGATTAACAAATGAACTTTCAATGTATGCTAATCCAGAAAATATCACTCTAGAAGAAGTTAATCTGAAAGAAGTTATTAACGATGTTTTACTACCATTTATTACACAGAATCAAGAAGTAAGATTTATACGAAAGTTAGAAGATCTCTATTTAAAAACAGATGCTGACAAATTAAAACAGATTCTTAACAACATTATCCAAAACTCTATTGATGCATTAAAAAATTCAAAGGATAAAAAGATCACTGTCATGGCATATAAAACCAATGGTAAAATAAAAATTGAGATTGAAGATACAGGTATAGGCATGGATGAGGAAACATTAAAGAGGGCATTAGAACCTTTCTTTACAACAAAAACAAAGGGAACGGGACTTGGTCTTGCGATAGTAGATAGACTTTGTGAGCTCTTAAAAATTGATTTACAGATAAAAAGTAAAAAGGGACAAGGAACAAAAATATGCCTGATCATCCCAGAGTAGCTATAGTTGAAGATGATATTTCTTTTGCCTCTTTTTTAAAGACTATTCTTGAAGAAGAAGGTTATAGTGTAAGAGTATTTCATGATCCTGAAACTGCATTGAAAGATATTTTTCATTTTTATCCACTTCTTATAATTACAGATTTGAAGATGCCAAAAATGGATGGAATAGAGTTTATTGAAAAAGCAAAAGAAATTCTTCCTCACAGTGAGTTTATAGTAATAACAGCCTTTGGGAGTATTCCATCTGCAGTTGAAGCAGTAAAAAAGGGTGCTATAGATTATATTACAAAACCTCTTTCTTCACCTGAAGATTTTTTAGAACTTATAAAAAAAATTTTAAAGAAAAGCTCAAAGCCCGAATACTTTGACTTACCTCCCTATGAAATTTTATTTGCAGGAATTGAAAATGTTTACAAAACAGTCAAAGAGGTAGCTAAGACTGATACAACAATAATCCTTTATGGAGAAACAGGAACAGGTAAATCGGCAATTGCTAAAGCCATTCATATTATGAGTGGCAGGAAAGGTGCCTTTGTTGAGATAAATTGTGCTTCAATACCTGAAAACTTAATAGAAAGTGAACTTTTTGGATATGAAAAGGGTGCCTTTTCAGGAGCAATAAAACAGAAACGAGGAAAAATTGAGCTTGCTCAAAATGGAACTCTTTTTCTTGATGAAATCGGAGAACTTACTGCCAATGTTCAGGCAAAATTTTTAAAGGTTTTGCAAGACAAAAGTTTTGAACGTCTGGGCGGACTTGAAGTAATTAAGACAAATGCAAGATTTATAACTGCTACAAATAAAGATTTAAAGAAGATGGTAAAGGAAGGCAAATTCAGAGAGGACCTTTATTTCAGACTAAATGTTTTTCCCATTACTATTCCTCCATTAAGAGAAAGAAAACAACATATAGTGAGTATCGCAGATTATTTGATAAATAAGATTTCTATAAAACTTGGAAAGTCACCAAAAAAATTAAGTAAAGCCTCTGTGGAGGCAATAAAAAACTACGATTTTCCAGGAAATATAAGAGAGCTTGAAAATCTTTTAGAAAGAAGCATCATTATTTCTAAATCAGATGAGATAGAGATAAAAATTGAAGAGGTCCTTCCAGAAGGTAAAGATCTAAAAAGCCTTGAAAAAAAGGCAATAATAGAGGCATTGGAGAAAACAGGAGGAAATAAAAAACAAGCTTCTCAACTTTTGGGAATTTCTCTGCGAACTCTTTATTACAAAATTAAAGAGTTTGGATTAAGATAGGTTGAAGTTTTAAAAATTTTTACTCTCTTTTTCTTTCTCCTGCTTTCTTCTTATTTTTTTCAGATTTTTTGGTAAGCCTATCAAACTCCTTAGGTTTTGAAAAAGTTATTGAGACAAGAAGATCTTTCATTTTTTTCCATATCTTTTTCATTTAGAGATATAGATAGCAATAGATATGCCAAGTAATAAATAGACAAAAAATAAGAATTTATAGGGGATAAAGAAGGGGTTAATGCAACAGATTATTGCATTTTGGTAAAAACTATGGAGCAATCCTAAACTGTTTTAGTTTGCGCTGAAGTTGTTGTCTATGAATTCCCAATAATGCTGCAGCTTTTGATATATTACCTCTGCTTTTTTGTAATGCTGACCATATTAACTCCTTTTCAAAATTATCTAATGCTTCTCTTAGAGAACCAACCATTATCTTTTTAGAGGATTGAGATTTTAGTACATATGAAGGTAAATCTTTAACCGTTATTTCAACAGAGTTTGTAAATGCTATGGCTCTTTCAATTATGTTTTCAAGCTCTCGCACATTTCCAGGAAAGGAGTAGTTCATTAAAGCATCTAAAGCCTCTTCTGTAATTCCTCTAATAGTTATGTCTTTTCTTTTTGAGGAGTGTTTCTTTATAAAAAAATCAACAAGAAGAGGAATATCTTCTTTTCTTGTTCTTAAAGGAGGAATTTCTATATGTATTACATTCAATCTGTAAAAAAGGTCTTCCCTAAAACCTCCCTCTTTACAAGCTTTTGTGAGGTCTTTATTAGTAGCAGCAATAAATCTGACATCAACTTTAATTGGTCGACTACCGCCTATCTTTATAAATTCTCCCTCTTGTATAACTCTAAGAATTTTAGTCTGAAAAAGAGGTGAGACATCTCCTATCTCATCAAAAAATAGAGTTCCTCCATGAGCCCATTCCACAAGTCCCTTCTTAGTGTAGTTTGCACCTGTAAAGGCCCCTTTTTCAAAACCAAAAAGCTCTGATTCAAGTAAGGTGTCTGGTATGGCTGTGCAATTTATCACTATAAATGGATTTTCCCTTCTTTCACTTAGATTATGAATTGCTCTTGCTACTAACTCTTTTCCTGTACCTGATTCACCTGTAATAAGAACATTACTATCTGTAAGAGCTGCTTTTTTTATACCAAAATAAATATCTTCCATAACTTTGCTTTTTCCAATGAGTCCATCTACCTCTATCTTTGGTTTTTCTCTAAAGTTTTCAAATATTTCCTTTACAAATTCTTTTTTTATAGGTTTTTCAAGAAAATCTGTAGCTCCTAACTTCATAGCTTTTACGGCTTTCTTAATATCAGGCTTACCAAAGGTGATTACAGGCATATACTGTTTAAGTTCAGTAAGTCTACTTTCCCAGCCTTCTGCATCAATATCTAAAAATGCAATATCATAGGTAGAAAAATTAGTTGATAAAGAGGGTTTTGTTTTGTTTGTTTTTCTTAATGTAATTCCTATTGAGTCAAAAATTTCATACAGCTTTTTAGGTTCATCAGAGATTACAAGGACGCTGAATGACGTCAGGAAAACCATTGTAGATTAACAATAGAATATTTTTTTGATGTTTGTCAACTTTCAACAATAGTTTATAATAATTAAATGAACCCCGAAAATATTCACCAAGATGAGCTTACACCTCTAATGCGTCAGTATTTCAGAATAAAAGAGCAGTATAAGGAAGAGATTGTTTTTTTTAGGCTTGGTGATTTTTATGAAATGTTTGGACAAGATGCGATTATTGCCTCAAGAGTATTAGGAATAACTTTAACCACAAGGGATAAATCAAAAGAAAATCCTGTACCTATGTGTGGAATTCCCTATTTTTCATCAGATTCATATATTGAAAAACTTCTTCGTGAAGGTTATAAAGTTGCTATATGTGAGCAGATCGGAGACCCAAAGACATCAAAAGGAATAGTAGAAAGAGAGGTTGTAAAGGTTTTAACTCCTGGAACCTATCTTCCAGAGGGAGTTAAAGAAAACATATACATTATGTCACTTTATCCCTCAAAGGGCAAAATTGGTGTAGCTTTAGCAGATATTACTACAGGAGAGTTTTTCCTCTATGAAACTGATAAAAGTATAACTGATGAGATTGAGAGATTTGAGCCCAAAGAGATTCTCTTACCTAAAGCAGTTGAGGATATCTTAAGATCTGAGCTATCTAACTATAATAAAACCTATATTGAAGACTGGAAGTATGATTATTTTCTTGCCTATAAAACTCTTTTAGAACACTTTAAAGTAGTCTCTCTTAAAAGTTTTGGAGCGGAGGATCTTCCAAATGCTATATCAGCAGCAGGTGCACTTTTAAAGTATCTTGATGAAAACAAGCAAAAAGGTGAGTTTAGAGAACTAAAAGTATTAAATCTTTCTGAGTATATGCTTATTGATAGCTCTACAAAGAGAAATCTTGAGATTTTTTCCTCCCTTGATGGAAGTTTTGAAGGTTCTCTTTTATGGATTTTAGATAAAACATTAACTCCAATGGGAAAACGCTTCTTAAGAAATGCTCTTTCCTGTCCATTACTTAATATATCAGAAATAGAAAAGAGGCTTGATGGTGTTGAAGCCTTCTACAAAAGCTATATACTAAGAGAATCTGTAGAGGAGATTCTTAAAAATTTTCCAGATATTGAAAGAATTGCTCTCAAGATTAAGTCAAAAACAGTAAATCCGAGGGAATTACTATATCTTTATAATGGACTTAAAAGAATTCCAGAGTTAAAGAAGGTTTTAAAAGAAGAGGCTGGAGTACTTCAGAGTCTCTCAGAGTTTCTATTTGAGCTTAATGAAGTTGTTATGAAAATAGAAAATGCTATAAATGAAAATCCACCTACTCTGACAACAGAAGGTGGAATTTTCAAGGATGGATATAATCCAACAGTGGATGAACTTAGAAGACTAAGTATAGAAAGTAAAAAATATATTTTAAGCATAGAGGAGGAAGAAAGAAAAAAAACAGGAATAAACTCTCTTAAAATTGGATACAACAGAGTATTTGGATATTATATAGAAGTTACAAAACCAAATCTTCATCTGGTTCCAGCTCATTATGTAAGAAAGCAGACTCTTGCAAATGCAGAAAGGTTTATTATTGATGAACTTAAGGAGCTTGAGCTTAAAATAATGACCGCTGAGGAAAAACTTAAAGTAGTTGAACAGGAGTTATTTATAGAGCTAATAAACTCTATTTTGCCTTACACAGACAGGATACTTGATAATGCAAAAACAATAGGATTTATTGATTTTTTACTTTCTCTTGCCAAAGTTGCTTCAGAGTATAACTATGTAAGACCTGAAATAGACAATGATAGTATTATAGAGATAAAGGAAGGTAGACATCCAGTAATTGAAAGACTAATTCAGATTGGAAAACTTCATGAAGGGAGATTTATTCCTAATGACCTTCTAATTGGCAGTGATAATCAGAGAATAATAATTCTTACAGGACCAAATATGGCAGGCAAATCTACCTATATGAGACAAAATGCTTTAATTGTTTTAATGGCACAGATTGGCTCTTTTGTTCCTGCAAAATATGCAAAAATAGGAATTGTTGATAGGATATTTACTCGCATAGGTGCATCTGATTTTCTTGCAAAAGGACAGAGCACTTTTATGGTTGAAATGATAGAAGTAGCGAATATTCTTAATAATGCTACATCAAAGAGTTTTATAATACTGGATG
>JANXCZ010000030.1 GCA_025060075.1 Thermodesulfovibrio sp. | reverse complement strand
AGTGCATCCCTTATGTTTTCTTTTAGTTCTTCCAGAGTCTCAGCCTGTGTAAATATTGGATATCCAAGGGCTGATGCATTATACCCTCCTTCAGGGTCTTCTTCTACAATGAAAATAATCTCTATCATTTAAAAACCTCCTGTCATTTCTCTTAAAATTATATCAAATCTTAAGTTCTACCAATAACTACACTATCACAATTTGGTAACTCCGTTCCTTAAATTACTCGCTATTTCTATGAGTCTCTTTTATTATCTTAATTGTCTCATAAAGCTTTGGTATATCTTTCCTTATCGTGTTCCACACAATAGAGTAATCAACTCCAAAATATTCATGTATCAGAATATTACGCATTCCCTTAATTTCTCTCCATCTGATTTCCGAAAACTTTTCTGTAATATTCCGTGGTAATTTCTTGGTAGCCTCGCCAATTATCTCAAGACTTCTGACGAAAGCCTTTTTTAAACTTTCATCCATAAGAAATTTGTTAAAATCTAAATTTTTTGAGCTTTCCATTAAATACTCACATTCCTCAAAATATCATCCAAATAATCGGCAATTTTCCTTTTCATATGTAAACAACTTCACTAATGATTGTTTTTCCAATATTCTTTTTCAAGGCTCTTTTTATAACTAAATCTATCTTTATACCAAGTTTTTTTGAGAGAAAATGTTTCATCTCTATGAAATCAAGTAAAGTTATTTCAGTATCTTCAGAAAAGTCTACAAGAATATCAAGATCGCTCTTCTTTCTCTGCTTAGCTCTTACATAAGAGCCAAAAATACCAATCTCTTTAACTCCGTATCTCTCTTTGAGATAAGGTTTAAGCTCTATTAATTTCTCTTTTATTCCCTCAGCCTTAAGCTTCAAAGCCTCCCCTTATAATAATTTTAATTTTTTCCTAATATTTTTCCTCTCCCCAACTCTATCAACTCTATCAACTCTATAAACTCTATAAACCCAACCCCCGTAAAATTTTCTCTATTTCATTCTTAAATTCAGGTAGTTTTTCCTTTACAGTTGCCCAGACAATGTCCAAGTTGACACCAAAATAAAAATGAATTATTTTGTCTCTCATTCCTGCAATGTCTTTCCATGGGATATTCCTATGTTTTCTTTTCAAATCAGAGGAGATATTTTTTGCGGCTTCTCCAATTATCTCAAGATTTCTTAGCACAGCATCCTGTGTCTCAATTCTGTAAAGAAAATCTTCATAAGTTAAAGTTGAATTGTATAGATTTATTCTTCTTATGGCTTCCTGTATATCAGGCAAAAACTCTTTATCTGTGCGTTTTGACATAGATTATACTTCTCTTGATGTTTTCCTTTATTTCTTTGATTCTTATGCTTTCCAGTCCAGCAGGCGTAATAATTTCTACTTTTCTTTTGAAAAGCTTTTCCAAAAACTTCACCAATCCCATGAAATTGTCAAATGATGGTTCTTCAAATTCAACAAACAGATCTATGTCACTTTTCTTGTTCTGCTTTCCCCTTGCAAAAGAGCCAAAAAGTCCTATCTTTTTGACCTTAAAAGAAGATAGTTTTTCATAATTCCTATCTAAGGTTTTCAATATCTCATCTGAGTTAAGTTCTAAACTGTAATTCTTCATTAATCCTCTCCTAAATTCCCCTTCTCCACTTAAAATTATATCAAATCTTAATATCCTTAAACCTGTACTGCACCTCAAAATTGAGGACACTTTTTAGCCTTTCAATTTATAAAGCCCTATGCAACATCTCTTCTCTGTCCCTCATAGTATTTTATCTCATACTCCTTGGGTGATAAATAACCTAATGAACTATGCAAATAAAACCTATTGTAAAATCCTACCCATTCCCTTATCCTCTCTTTAGCTTCCTCAAAACTACTAAACTCTTTAACCCAAATCAACTCCTCTTTGATTGTTCTCATTACTCTCTCAGTTTCAGCATTTCCCTTAGGATTGTCATAAAAGGTGAATATCTGCTCAATCCCAAGCACTGCCATATCTTTCATAAAAGCTGTCCTACCCCTTAAGGAAACTTCATGCCCAACTATCTTCTTAGTATATCAGTCAAGCACTAACAGTTCTTCTGTTTTTTTATTTAATATCTCTATCTGGATTGTCTGTTTCCCTACTCCATTTTGAAGTCTTTCTATCTCTGCTTTGTAAGAGCTATCTATACTGCTTCCATTTACCAATGCACTCTTTCCACCTTCAAGAAATTTATCTCTTAGGCGATAATAAAGAGCTTGGCTAATGTTGTGTTCTCTACAAAGTTCAGCTACAGATTTACTGCCTTTAATTGCCTCCAGAACTATTGCCATCTTTTCTTCAG
>JANXCZ010000007.1 GCA_025060075.1 Thermodesulfovibrio sp. | reverse complement strand
ATAGAAACTTCTCTTATAAACTCATTTATTTTTTCAAACTCTGAATGTAATAAAGGCTCACCTCCTGTAATTAGAACTCTTAAGCCCTGCATTTCCTCAAACTCTCTAAGAAGTTTTTTGATTTTTTCAAGGGGAATTTCTTGAAATTTACTTTCCTTGCATATACCTGAACCTACAAAACAGTGCTTACATTTGAGATTACAGCGATTTGTAATCTGAAGCTCAAGATATCTAAGAGATGGAATAGGTGATTGCTTTATTATGGAGTTGATTCTTTTTTGAGGAGTCTCAGTTAGAATTCCTTCCTTCAGGCAGTATTCAACTATTTCTTGATAATCTTTTGTCTTTAAATTATCATCAGAGAAAGTACCTTCTGATATATCTTTAAGTATTCTATAGGCTTTTTCATCAAGACAGTAAATTTCATCTGTTTTTATGTTATAAAGCGCTGGAAACTCAATAAGTTTTATAAAAAAACTTTCATTTAAATAGTATTTAACCGATTTCATAAGTAGAAAGCCTTTCTGGACAATGACATTTAAGACTTAATTTTTCCTCTATTGATTTTTTAAAGATATCAATAACTTCTGGTTCACCATGAACAATGAAGACTTCTGGCTTTGTTTTTATAGCTTCAAGCCACTTAAGAAGTTCGTCTCTGTCAGCATGGGCTGAAAAACCTCCGATGGTATAGATTTTTGCTTTTACAGGAAGCATTTTACCAAGTATAGGAATCTCTTTTTCTCCATCAACAATCTTTCTTCCAAGTGTGCCTTTAGCTTGAAATCCAACAAAGATGATGCTACATTCTTCTCTGGAGATATTGTGATAAAGATGGTAAATAATTCTTCCACCTTGACACATTCCACTTCCTGCAATAATAACAGCCTTTGATTTAATTGAGTTAAGTCTTTTTGATTCTTCAACGCTTCTTATAAAATGAAGCCTTATAGATGAACGACTCGGATTTCTCATCTGTCTTAAGGCTTCCTCATCAAAGACTTCAGGATGGGAAAGATATATTCTTGTAGCTTCTTCTGCAAGGGGACTATCAAGATAGACATCTATTTGCTCTAAAATTCCCTGTCTTACTGCTTTGTTCAGAATATAAAGAAGCTCTTGAGTTCTTCCAACAGCAAAAGCTGGTATTATAACATTACCTCCATTTTTAAAGGTATCTTTTATTGCTTGAATAAGCTCCTTAATACTTTCTTCAAGATTTTTATGAGTTCTATTTCCATAGGTTGACTCTAAAATGAGATAGTCTGCCTCAGTAGGAGGTGTTGGATCTCTTAAGATAGGATATCCGGTTCTTCCAATATCTCCTGAAAATACAACTGTTTTTCCGTTAATCTTTATTTCCACAGTGGCAGAACCAAGAATATGTCCAGCATCAAGAAATTTTATAGTTATTCCATTGAAGTTTAAGGTTTTCTGATATGAAAGGGTTTCTGTTCTCTTTAAGGCTTTGTATATACTTTCTTCATCGTAAAGAAGTTGTTTATGGTTTTCATTTTTCTGCACCTTTAAGGCATCAAATAGCATTATTTCAAGAAGATCTTTTGTAGCAGGAGTTGTGATGATTCTACATCTAAGTCCTTCCTTTATAAGCTTTGGAATAAGAGCAGAGTGATCAAGATGAGCATGAGTAATAATAACAAGATCAATTTTTCTCGGATTAAATGGAAATGGTTCGTAGTTTAGATATTCTTTATCACTTTCTTGAAAAAGTCCACACTCAACAAGAATATTTTGCTTTTCTGCTTCAAGAAGAAAACATGAACCTGTAACAGTCTTTGTTGCTCCAAAAAAATGAATTTTCATGATAAATAATAGCATAAAATAGATGTTTTTTGATAAATTTAATAATCATGATATATCTTGATTACAATGCTACAACTCCCTTAGAACCAAGAGTCAAAGAAGAGATAGTAAAAAGCTTTGATGAGTTTGGCAATCCTTCAAGTTCCCATATCTACGGTAAAAAGGCAAAGGAGATTATTGAAAAGGCAAGAACAAAAGTAGCAGAACTGATTGATGCAGAACCTGAAGAGATATTCTTTACATCAGGAGGCACAGAGTCAAATAATCTTGCAATACTTGGAAGAGCTCTATGTTTTAATAAAGGACATATAATCACATCTTCAATTGAACATCCCTCAGTTCTTAATCCATGCAAACAGCTTGCTATGTATGGTTATGATGTTACATTTCTTCCCGTAAACTCTGAAGGTATTGTTGATCCAGAAGATGTAAAAAAAGCAATAAGAAAAGACACAATCCTTGTAACTATAATGCATTCAAATAATGAAACTGGTGTGATTCAGCCGATTAAAGAAATCGGAGAAATTCTTCTTGAAAGGGAAATACCTTTTCATACAGATTGTGCTCAAAGTATTGGTAAAGTCAAAGTTTCTGTAAAAGAACTTTCTGTTACAATGCTTAGTTTGGCTGGACATAAGTTTTATGCTCCAAAAGGAGTTGGAGCGCTTTATATAAAAAAGAACTTTATGATAAAACCTATTTTTTTTGGTGCCTCCCATGAAATGGGACTAAGACCTGGAACTGAAAATACTCCTTATATTGCAGGATTAGGTAAAGCAAGTGAGATAATTTCTCAAGAACTTTATAAAATAAAGGAACATTTAAAAAATGTTACAGAAATTTTACTTAAAGGACTTCTTGAAATTCCTCATGTTAAACTTAATGGTGCGAAATTTCAAAGACTTCCAAATACGATAAATATTTCAATCAAAGGTATAGTTGCAGATGAGTTTGTTGAGAGACTTTCTGATAGAGTTGCAATTTCAACAGGCTCTGCCTGTCATGCAGGAATAAAAAAACCAAGTCATGTTTTACTTGCAATGGGTATTTCTCCTGATGAGGCTTTTTCCTCAATAAGAATAAGTACGGGAAGATTTACCACAATTGATGAAGTTAAAGAGGCCATTGAGATAATTAAAAAAGAGATTAATTATATCGTTTAAGACACATTTAAATCTTTCAAAGAAAGTAAGTCAAAATAACAAAATGATATAATAAAAGATGTCTCATCCTTTAAGAATTAAGGATTTTAGAACTTATTGGATAGGTCAGATAATCTCTCTGACTGGCACATGGATGCAACATATAGCTCAAAGTTGGCTTGTCTATGTGTTAACTAAATCTGCCTTTTATCTTGGTTTAATCTCTTTTCTTACTTCATTTCCTACACTTGTTCTTACTTTACTGGGAGGTGTAGTAGCTGATAGATATCCAAGAAGAAATATTTTAATCATAACTCAGTGTTTATTATGTTTACCTGCTATTGTCTTGGGATTTCTTATTCAGCTTGAATTAATAAATATTTGGCACATTGCCATTGCGTCAATTATTATTGGAATGGCAAATGCTTTTGATATGCCTGCAAGACAGGCTTTTATTACTGAGATAGTTCCTCATGATATGATTACTAAGGCTTTGGCTATGCAGTCTATATCCTTTAATATCGCAAGATTAGCAGGACCTATTTTGGCAGGATTTATAGTGGCTAATTTAAATTTTTATACCTGTTTTTATCTTAATGCATTGAGTTTTTTGCCTCTTATTTTAATTCTATTAAGCATTAGACCACCATTTGTCTCAAACATGCAAGAAGACTCAACTTTTATAAAAAGTCTGAAGGAAGGTTTTTGGTTTCTTAAGAATAATATGAAAATCTTATACACAATCTGTGCAGTAGGAATTTTTACATTATTTGGACTTTCCTTTACGACTATAATACCTGTAATAGCTGGAGAAATATTAGATGTGGGAGTAAAGGGCTTTGGTGTAATTGTTTCATCCATTGGAGGTGGTGCACTGTTGGCTGGAGTTATTATAACCTTGAAAAAAGATGTTAAAGAAAAACTAAACTATGTTTTTAAGGCATCTCTTTTATTTTCTATTTCTCTCTTGGGAGTGGCATTCTCAAAGGATATTTATTTCACAATTTTTTTAAATTTTATCATAGGTTTTGCTTTAGTTAACTTTTTTATAATCAGTAACAGCTTTATTCAACAAAAAACAGAGCAAAGACTTAGAGGAAGAGTGATGAGTTTTTTTACATTAGTTTTTTTAGGATTTACTCCAATCGGAAACTTAGTTACAGGCTTTCTTGTTGAAAAATTTGGAGTTAAACCAGTTCTTGAGCTTTACTCTCTAATATGTTTGATTGGTGGAGTTGTTTTTCTTAAGATTTTACCCTCTACTCTTCGTACAGGGCAATGATATAATAATACATGGATCCCATTGAAATTATAAAGAAATACTATAATCCCCAAAGTCTTGCATTTATAATTCTTGTTAATCACTCATATAAGGTTGCAGAAAAGGCTTTAAAGATTGCAGAAAAATTAGAAGTAGACAGTCAGTTTATCTATGAAGCATCAATGCTACATGATATCGGAATTTTTATGACAAATACTCCAAAGTTTGATTGTCATGGCAGTCATCCATATATAGCTCATGGATATCTTGGTAGAGAACTCCTTGAAAAGGAAGGTTTTCCAAGACATGCACTTGTATGTGAAAGGCATACTGGTGTAGGAATAACAAAAGAAGAGATAATTAAAAAGAATCTTCCCTTGCCACATAGAGATATGGTTCCCACTACCTTAGAAGAAAAAATCATTGCCTATGCAGATAAGTTTTTCTCTAAGGAATCCGATGGCTCAGTTAGAGTAAGGACAGTTGATGAGATTATAAAAGATCTTTCAAGATATGGAGAAGATAAAGTAAAAATTTTTAAGGAATGGATTGAACTTTTTGAGGGGACTGCTCTATGAAGCAGTCCCCTTTTTTGCTAAATCTTGAAAGTTGAACTCTTTCAATGCTTCTATAATTTTTTGTCTAATTTTAAACCAAACATCATGAACAGGGCATTGGGGTATAACTCCACATACTTTTTCATTAATTAAGCATCTGTTTAGTATGATATTTTTTTCCATAGCTACTAAAACATCATAGAGTGTTATTTCTATTGGATTCTTCAAAAGCCTTATCCCACCACTTACACCTCTTTTTAATGTTACTAAGTTAGCTTTTTCAAGTCTTTTAAGTATCTTCATGAGAAAGCTTTTTGGAATTTGCATCCTCTCTGCTATATCCTCTGCTTTTGCAAAGTACTCTTTTTTTCCTGAAAGATAAAGCAGTGTTCTGATTGCGTAGTCTGTTTCTCTTGTTATCTGAAGTCCCTTAATAGCCCTCCTCCTTGAGTTCTTTTTCGGTAATCTTATACATGAAAGTCTTATAGGTCCATGCCTGATAGAAAAGAACGATTGGAACAAAAATTATAACGACTATTGTCATTATCTTTAGTGTATAGGGACTTGATGAAGAGTTAAAAATAGTAAGGCTATACTTAGGATCAATAGAAGAGGGAATAAGATTTGGATAAAGCCCTATAATTCCGGTAAAAGTGAGACTGATTATGAATAAAGCTGATGAGATGAAAGCCTTACCCCTTTTATTTTTAAATAGATAAAATCCCGTAGCAAAAAGACACACTATAGCCAATGCTGGCACAGCAAACCATATGGGTAGTTTTATAAAATTGTCATAAAGATTTGTAAATACTGCAGTAAAAATCAAAAAAAGTACAGCCGAGATAGCCTGCAAATACCAAAATTTTTTAGCTTTTAAATAAGCTCTCTCTGCCAAAGCCTCTGGAACCCTTAGAGATACCCATAATCCTCCATGAACAAGAAAGGTAAAAAGAAATAGTAATCCCACAAGCAATCCATAGGGATTAAGAAGACTAAA
>JANXCZ010000070.1 GCA_025060075.1 Thermodesulfovibrio sp. | reverse complement strand
CTTAACTGCTTGGTTTGTGCAGACTCTCTTATAATTCCTGTTCAGTGCGAATACTATGCCCTTGAGGGATTAGGATTACTTATGAGAACAGTAGAACTTGTAAGAGCTAAACTAAATCCTAATCTTAAAATTCAAGGAATTCTTCTTACAATGTTTGATGTAAGAAATACTCTTTCAAGGCAAGTTGCTGAAGAGGTAAGAAAATTTTTTGGTAAAAAAGTTTATAATACAGTAATACCAAGAAATGTTACACTAGCAGAGGCTCCAAGTCATGGAAAGCCTGCTGTTTTCTATGATATGAGATCAAAGGGTTCACAGAGTTATTTAAGTTTTGCAATGGAGTTTTTAAGTGAAGAAAGCACTCGGTAAGGGATTAGATGCTTTAATACCAAAAATTGAAAAGACAGAAAAAGAAAGCTCATTAATTGAAGTAGAAATAGAAAGAATAATTCCCGGTTTTACCCAGCCAAGAACAGGCTTTGATGAAAAAGCTCTTAAAGAGCTTGCTCAATCTATTAAAGAAAAAGGAATTATTCAGCCAATTGTTCTTTCACGAGTGGGAGACGGCACATTTAGAATAATTGCTGGTGAAAGAAGATGGAGAGCTGCAAAACTTGCTGGAGTTGAAAAAATTCCTGCAATAATAAAGGATGTTTCACCATTGGAGGCTGTTGAGATTGCACTTATTGAAAATATTCAAAGAGAAGATCTTGATCCTGTTGAAACAGCCTCTGCATTTGAAAGACTAATTAAGGAGTTTAACATTACTCAAGAAGAACTTTCTCAAAGAGTTGGAAAAGACCGAGCAACAATAGCAAATTACTTAAGAATCCTTAAACTTCCTGAAGATATTAAGCTTTGGCTTAAGGAAGGCTTATTAACGATGGGACATGCAAAGGCATTGTTGTCAATTGAAGATAGCAATAAACAAAAGGAGATTGCTCAAACTGTTATAAAACAAGGTCTTTCCGTAAGACAAACTGAAGAACTTGTAAAAAAATTATCTAAATCTCCTCTTAAGAAAAAGAAAGATAAAATTCCAGAGATAGCGGATCTTGAGGATAAACTTACAAGTGAGCTTGGAGCAAAAGTTAAAATTATTCATAAAGGCAAAGGTGGCAAAGTTGAGATATTTTATAACTCCCTTGATGAGCTTGATGGAATACTTGAGAGAATATTTAAAAAATCTTTCCGGGATTCATAACTTCCTTAGGATCAAAAACTTTTTTTATAGCTCTCATTAAATCAATATTTTTTTGTGAAAGCTGAATATCAATGTATGGTTTTTTTGTAATTCCTATACCATGTTCTCCTGATATGGCTCCTTCAAGAGAAACTGTAAGTTCAAAGATTTTTTTTAATAAATCAAATCCTTTTTTTCTTTGCTCTTCATCTTCTTTATTAACAAGAATATTTACATGTATGTTTCCATCTCCAGCATGTCCAAAGGATACTATTGGAATTCCAGAGTTTAATGAGAGTTCTTTTAATTTAGTTAATGCATCTGCAAGTTTATCTATTGGCACAGCTATATCAACATTAATCTTTTCTTTGTTTTTCATTTTTAATATACATGGTGAGATGCTTCTTCTTGCCTGCCAAAGATTTTCTCTTGAGTAATAATCTGTTGCAATTTGAGTTTCTCCTTTGAATTTTCTGGCAATATCTACAATCTTTTCTGCCTGTCTTTTTATTGATGTAAGTTCTCCATCAAGTTCAACAAGAAGTAAGGCATCAATATCTAAGTTTAATCCTAATTCTTTATTTTCTTCTATTATCTGAAGGCATGTTTTATCAAGAAACTCAAGGGTTCTGGGAGTAATTCCAGAGCCTATAATTTTTGGAATAAATTTTCCAGCATTTTCAAGATCTTTAAAGCTTATAAGAAGAGTAATTACTTCTTCTGGTTCGGGTAAAACTCTCAAAGTTATCCTTGAGATAATACCGAGAGTTCCTTCTGAACCAATAAAAAGTTCTTTTAACTCATAGCCTACAACTCTTTTAAAAGTTTTACCGCCAAAATTGACAATAGAGCCGTTTGGAAGTACTATTTCTAACTCCATAACATAGTTTCGTGTAACACCATATTTTATGGCTCTTGGCCCTCCAGCATTTGTTGCTACATTTCCACCAATTGTGCAGTAGTCCATAGATGCTGGATCAGGAGGATAAAAAAGTCCATAAATTAAAAGTTCTTTTTGTAGTTCTCCATTTATAACACCTGGTTGTACAGTGGTTGTAAAGTTTTTAGTATTTATATCAATAACTTCTGTCATTCTTTCAAGGCTTATTACTATACTTCTTGAATTAACAGGAACAGCTCCACCTGACATTCCTGTGCCAGCTCCTCTTGGAACGATTTTTAATTCTTTATTTGTAGCCCATTTTACAATTCTTGAAATTTCATCACTATTTTTAGGCCAGGCAACAAGTTCCGGAATTACTCCTTGAGCATATGAGGCATCATAGCTATAACATATAAGATCCTCTCTTATATCGGATATATCTATACCTTTAATTAAGTTTAAATCTTTCATACATATACCTCAGCTTCTTTAAGTTCAAGAGATATAACTGTGGAGACACCTTCCTCTTGCATGGTAACACCATATATGTAATCGGCAAACTCCATCATTAGTTTATTGTGGGTAATTATAATAAATTGAGTTTGCGAACTTAAATCTTTTAATAACTTCCGAAATCTTAATGTATTAGCATCATCAAGCGGGGCATCTACTTCATCAAGGATACATATTGGAGATGGACGAATTGAAAGACAGGCAAATATAAATGCAATTGCTGTGAGTGTTTTTTCTCCTCCAGAAAGAAGATTGATATTGTTTGTTTTCTTTCCTGGAGGCTGAACAAATATATCTATATCTGAATTAAGAATATCTGTTTCTTGAGTTAAAATTAAATCAGCTTTACCTCCTCCAAAAAGCTCTTGAAAAACCATGTTGAATTTCTCTCTTAGCAAATCAAAAGTTTCTTTTAATCTTTTTCTTGTAAGAGAGTTAATCTTTTTTATTGCCTCTTCAAGTTCTTTTATGGATGTCTGGATATCTTTTTGTTGATTAAGCAAAAAGTTATATCTTTCCTTTACTTCTTCATACTCTCTTAAAAGCTCTACATCTACAGGACCTATCTCTTTTAGTTGACTTTTAAGAAGTGCAATTCTTGACTTTAGTTGATCTAAATTTTTCTCATGCTCAACTTCCTCTTTAATTATATCTACTCCATATAGGTTGAAAATTTCATTCCAGATGTTTTCAAGTTTAATTTTCTTTTCTCCTTCCAATGTTTTTTTCTCTCCAATTAGTTTCGTAAATTCATGTATTTGTTCATTTATTTTTTGATATTTAATTTCAAGTTCTGTGAGTAGTGATTTTTCATCCTGAGTTCTTATTAAAAGAGCTTGTTTTTTTTCTTTTAATGATTGTATTTCTAAAATAAGTTTTTCAAGATTTTTTACTCTTTGAGCTTTTTCATATTCAATCTGATTTATTCTTTCCTTATTTTTTTTAATTTCTTCTTCGTTTTTTAGGTTTTTACTTGAAAGTATTTTAAGCTGCTCACTAAGTCTTCTTATTTCTATTTTTTTGTTATTTAGTTTTTCTTTAAGAGTGGAAAACTCAATTTTTTTACTTGATATGGCTTCCTTATGGATTTCGCTTCTGTTTATAATTTCTCTTTGTTTATTTTTAAGATTTTCAATTTTTACCTCTAAATCATTGATAAAGCTGGATAAATCTTCTATTTCAGAGTAAAGTTTATCTTTTTGTTTATTACTTTGATTTATTTCTTCTTTTATTGTTTTTTCTTCATTTTCCATGTATTTTAATCTTTGTTTTGTTTGCTCTAATTCTTTAAGAAGGCTCTTATATTTTTCCTCTTCATGAAAGACTTCTTTGTTAATTTGAGAAATATATGTTTTCTTTTCTTCGATATCGTTTTTTAGTTTTTCTTTTTTAGACTTTAATTTACTAATTTCATCTTCAAGAAATTTTATTTCTGCTTTTAAATTATTTTTTCTAGCTTTTAAGTCTTCCAAGTCTCTTTTTTTCTTAAGTAAATCAGAGGGTTTACCTATCTTTATAAATCCATCTGAGAACACTACTTCGCCCTTCTTTGTTATGAATGAACATTGTGGATAGTCTCTTCTTTTTTCTATTGCTTCTTTTAGATTTTCTACAATGAAAACATTGTTAAATACTTCTTCGCTTATTTCTGGGTGTTTTATTTCTAAAAAATCTTTTAATTTTTTTGTATTGGGAATTTCTATGTTTTCCTTTTTATTCAGTAGGCTATTGTTCTTGAGAAGAAAAAATCGTTTATGTTTAATCTCGCCAATTTCTTCAATCTTGTCTATAACTGATGCTTTAAGTTTTTCATCTAAGAAAATCTCAACTAATTTTTCAGCTTCAGGTGATACATATAGAAATTCAAGAAATAGTTCATGGTTTTTGTTTTCTTCCCAGATTTCAGAGGAAAGAGACTCAATTTTTCCATTGACAATAGCTTCCTTTTCTTTTTTTTCTAAAATTAACTTAGTTTTTTCTTCAAATAAAGTTTCTGTTTCTAAAAGTTGCTGTTTGAAAATGTTAAGTGTATTATTTTCTCTCTGAATGCTTTCTTTGAGTTCTTTTATTTTTATTTCTTTGTTTTTTAGTTCTATTTCCAGTTGGTTTATTTTTTGATGTAACTCCTTTTTTTTGTTTTCAATAGAGTTTATTCTGTTTTGAAGATTTTCGAGAGATTTTTTTATTAATTGATAGTTATTTTTTTTATTGACAAGTTCTGTCGAAAAGTTAAAAAGGATTTTTCTTTCTTTTTCAATAAGTTTCTCAATTTCGCTAATTTCTTTTTGATATATTAGTAAATTTTTTTCTTCGCTGATAATCTCTCCTTGAAGGATTTCAATAAGTTTTTCCGTTTCTTCACATTGGGTAGTACAATTTTTAAGTTCTTGTTTATTGTTTTCTATTTCTTTATTTATTGAATTTATTTCTTCATTGAGTTTTTGTATATGTTCCTTTTTAGTTAATTCTTCTTGCGTAAGCAGTGCTAACTCTTTTTCTATGTTTGCTTTTTTTAGTTCATTTTGTTTTATTTGATTGTCTATTTCTTCAATAGTTATTTCAAGTTCAAATACTTGTTTTTTGTATTCTTTAATTTTTTCCGTAATTTCTCTTGTTTCATTCTTTAATTTTGAATGTTTATTTTCAAGATTTTCTATTTCGTTTCTTAATTTTTGGATTTCATCAATAAGATTTAAAACCTCAGTTTTTGAAACTTTAAGTTCAGCATTTTTAAGTTCTTCTATTATTTTTTTATATTTCTCAGCTCGTTTTGCCTGTCTTTCAAGTAACGAATACTGCTTTTTTAGCTCCGTTAATATATCCTCCACTCTTTGAAGATTTTCTTTGGCTGCTTGAAGCTTTGCCTCCGACTCTGTCCTTTTTAATTTATATAAAGAAACTCCAGCGCACTCTTCAACAAGAGCTTTTCTTTGAGAAGATTTAAACAAGATCTCATTAATCTTTGTTTGATCAATTATTGAGTAAGTTCGTATATCAACTCCCTCAGATGTAAATATTTCTTTAATATCTTTTAAACGTGCTTGCTTTCCATTGATGATAAAATAGGACTCTCCTGTTCTATAGAATCTTCTTTTAATCTCTATATCTCGTATTTCTGGATTTTTTCCATTTTCTGAGTTTTTTTTGATGTTTAAAAGAAGTGTTACTTCTGCAAGTCCTTTTTCTTTCTTGCAAGAGGATCCTTGAAATATCACCTCTTCCATTTTTTCTCCTCTTAAAATACGAGGATTATGTTCGCCAAGTACCCATCTGAATGCATCAACAATATTGCTCTTTCCTGCTCCATTGGGACCTACAAAACAGGTTATTCCTTCATTTAGTTCTATCTTTGTTTTTTCAGGAAAGGATTTAAAACCATTTAGTTCTATCCATTTGATACGCATTTTAATATTTTAGCTTATTTTATTATTTAAAAGCTTTAATGTAAACATAAATTTTTTTTATTTGACCAAATATATACAACTGTTTTAGAGTTGATAGACATAAAAAATTGTGATATAATTTCAAAAATCTTAACAGCAGGAGGAAAATATGACGAAGAAGTATGACACACCTTTATTGGATGAGCTTGAAAAGGGTCCGTTTCCAAGTTTTGTCACAGAAATGAAAAAAGCAGCTGCAAAAAATCCAATGGCTGCTGATGAACTTGGACTTCTTGAAAAAAGCTTTAGAGACAAGGTTACTTACTGGAAACATGGAGGTATCGTTGGAGTAAGAGGATATGGAGGCGGAGTTATTGGAAGATACTGTGAATTGGCAGATCAATTTCCAGGTGTAGCTCATTTCCACACTGTTCGTATAAATCAACCAGCTGGATTATTCTATACTTCAGAAGCTATAAGATTTATATGTGATGTTTGGGACAGATATGGAAGTGGACTTACAAACTTTCATGGTTCAACAGGAGACATAATTCTTTTAGGAACAATAACAGACAATCTTGAGCCTCTGGCAACAATATTTAGTTTGAATGGTTTTGATCTTGGTGGATCTGGTTCTGCAATGAGAACTCCAAGCTGTTGTGTAGGTCCAGCAAGATGTGAATGGGCAATGATTGATACACTAGATATCACCTATGATTTAACTCAAGAGTTTCAGGATGAATTACACAGACCTTCTTTTCCATATAAATTCAAAATTAAAACAGTAGGCTGTCCAGTTGACTGTAATGCTGCTATAGCCCGTGCAGATCTTTCTATTATAGGAACATGGAAAGGTCCAATAGAAATTGATCAAGACAGAGTTAGAGACTATGCAAAGAAAGGTGTAAATATCCAAGAAGAGATAGTTAATCTTTGTCCTGGAAAATGTATCACATGGGATGGAAATAATCTTAAAATAGATGATAGTGATTGTTTGCATTGTATGCATTGTATTACAAAACTTTCTGGAGCATTAAAGCCAACTCCTCCTTTTGGTGCTACAATTCTTATTGGTTCCAAAGCTCCATTTGTTATAGGTGCAACACTTTCATGGGTAATATTCCCATTCATGGAGATGAAACCACCATATCAAGAGATAAAGGATTTCATAAGAAAAGCTACAGAGTGGTGGAGTGAATATGGAAAGAACAGAGAAAGAATTGGAGAGCTTATATTAAGATTAGGTATGAGAGAGTTCCTTGAAACTGTCGGACTTAAGCCAACTCCAGAAATGGTAAAAGAGCCAAGAAGAGATCCATTCTGGTTCTGGAAAGAAGGAGATCTTGAAGGAAAGCCATGGGAATCATGGTTAAAATAATATAATTAAACTAAGGAGGTTAAAATATGCCATATGTTATTCCTGAGGTAGTTGATGTAAAACAAAGAAAAACAGATATAGGTCCACCTCATTACAAAAACTTTTTACCACCAGTTATTCAGAAAAACTATGGAAATTGGAAAGAACATCAGATTTTAAGTCCAGGATTAATGGTTCATATAGCTAACTCTGGAGATAAAATTTGGACAATAAGAGTAGCTTCTCCAAGACTTTTAGCTACTGATACTTTGAGAGAAATTGCAGAAATTGCAGATAAGTACTGTGATGGCTATTTGAGATTTACGACAAGAAATAATATAGAGTTTCTAGTATCAGATGAAAGCAAAGTAAATCCTTTAATTGAGGAACTTAAGGCAAGGAATTTTGTATTGGGTGGAATTGGTTCAAGAGTAAGTAATGTTGTTCATACACAGGGATGGATTCACTGTCATTCAGCAGCAGTTGATGCCTCAGGTCTTGTTAAATCCTTGATGGATGAGTTTATTGATTACTTTACCACAAAAGAGACTCCAAATAAGGTAAGATTAGCTGTTGCATGCTGTACTAATATGTGTGGAGCTGTTCACTGTTCTGATATTGCCTTTGTAGGAATTCATACAAAAGTTCCAAGAATTGAGCATGAAAGATTTAAGGATCTTTGCGAGTTGCCTACTACAATGGCAGCATGTCCAACAGCAGCTATAATTCCTGATCCAGCTAAGAAATCCATAAAGATAAAAGAAGAGAAATGCATGTATTGTGGAAACTGTTACTCTGTATGTCCTGCTTTGCCAATTAAAGATCCAGAAAATGATGGCGTTGCAATAGTGGTAGGTGGAAAGGTTGGTAATCTCAGAACTCCTCCAAAATTCTCAAAAGTAGTGGTAGCTTTCTTACCTAATAATCCACCAAGATGGCCTGAGGTTATTAAGGCAACAAAGAAGATTTTTGATGCTTATGTTGCTGGTGCCAAAAAACATGAAAGAGTAGGTGAATGGATTGAAAGAATTGGTTGGGAGAAGTTCTTTGCAGTAACTGGAATACCATTTACATGGCAGCATATTGATGACTGGACTTACGCCTTTGAAACATTCAGAACAACTGCCCAGATTAAATGGGTTAAATAATTTTAACAAAAGGAGGGTAAATTTTGCCCTCCTTAAATTTTTAAATAATTTTTGAAAGGGGTGAAATTTAATGGACAGAGAGGAACTCAAAAAACAGATCTATACTTTAATTGAACAGGCACAGGGAAAGAAAAAATATAAACAAATGGATGTGATAAAACATTTCAGAAATCTTGGTGTTCCCGATTCAGAAACAAAGGAAGCAATAAGAGAACTTGTAGATGGTGGAAAGTTGATATATACATATATGGGTGGTAGTTATATTGAGCTCGCATCCAAGTTAGAAAAGTTTGAAAAGGATATATTCAAATAATTTCAATTACCTTTTAAGAAGTTAAAAAAGGGAAGGGTAAATATACCTTTCCCTTTTTGATTTCTCATGAAAGACATTGAAGAATTAGCCAGAAGGATAGTTACTGCACTTAAGGATCAGCAAAAAAAAATATCAACAGCAGAATCATGTACAGGGGGATTTATAGCTTCTTGTATTACAGATGTTCCAGGAGCAAGTAAAGTCTTCTTAGGTAGTATGGTTGTTTATACAGTAGAAATGAAAAAAAATCTTCTTCAAATTCCTGAGGAAGTTTTTAGTTATGGAATAATTTCTCCTCAAATGGCTGAGGAGATGGCATTAAGAGTAAGAAAAATTACTGGTTCAGACTATTCTATTTCAACAACAGGAAATCTTGGTCCTGACACTATGGAGGGAAAACCAAAAGGATTGATTTATGTTGCTGTTAGCACACCCAAGGAAGTTTATGTTAAAGAGCTTAATCTAAAGGGTGATAGATTATCAAATAAGAGGGAAACAACCAAAGAGTCATTTAAGCTTCTTTTGTCGCTTTTGTAAATAAATTCCTATTAACTGAGGTTTAAATATGAAAGAAATACCTGAGGAAGTAAAAAAAGAAATTGAAGAGCTTGTAAAAGAAATAAACTATCACAACTACCGATACTATGTTCTTGACAGTCCTGTAATATCCGATGAAGAGTATGACATGATGTTAAGAAGACTTAAAGAACTTGAAGAAAAATGGGGATATATTCTTCCTGATTCACCAACTCAGAGAGTAGGTGCGGCACCATCAGAAAAATTTGAAAAGGTTGAACATCGCGAGCCAATGCTTTCACTGGACAATGCTTTCTCTTTTGAAGAACTCAGAGATTTTGATGCAAGAGTAAAGAGGCTTCTTGGAAGTAATGAAGAGATAGAATATACTGTAGAACCTAAGTATGATGGGTTAGCTGTTGAATTATCATATAAAAATGGACTTCTTTATAGAGCTTCAACAAGAGGCGATGGTTATGTAGGTGAAGATATTACACAGAACATAAAGACAATCAAAGCGATTCCGCTTAGGATTGAGGGAGTGGAACAGATTCCTGAAGAGATAGATATTCGTGGTGAAGTGTATATGAACATTGATGAGTTTGAAAGAATAAACAGAGAAAGAATTGAAAAAGGTGAACCTGTATTTGCTAATCCAAGAAACGCAGCATCTGGCTCTGTACGGCAGCTTGATCCTTCAATAACTGCAAGCAGAAGACTCTTTATGTCATGTTATGGATTAGGTTATGTAAAGGGCATAGAGTTTAAAACTCAGATTGAGTTTATTCTATGGCTTAAAAAGGCAAGATTTCCTGTGCCAGTTTATGTAAAGCTTGCAAAGGGAATAGATGAGGTAATTGAAGCTATAAAAGAGCTTGAAAATTTAAGAAACAGCTATCCCTTTGAGACAGATGGAGCAGTAATAAAGGTAAACAGCTTTGAACTTCAAAGAAGACTTGGCAGTAAAACCCGTGAACCAAGATGGGCTATTGCCTATAAGTATCCAGCTCATCAGGGAATAACAAAACTTAAAGAAATTCTTGCCAGTGTAGGAAGAACAGGAGTTATAACACCTGTTGCAATCCTTGAACCTGTAAGGATTGGAGGA
>JANXCZ010000028.1 GCA_025060075.1 Thermodesulfovibrio sp. | reverse complement strand
ATAGACGCAGATATAATTTATACAGAGATTTGTCCTTTAGATAGTCTTGTTCAGAGAATGGGTAGAGTATTAAGAAGATACTTTTACATTGGAGATGGTAAGATTATAGACAAATCAAATGAAGAAGAAATTAATATCAATGGAGAGATAAAATTGTTTGGCGAAACTACTAATGTTTATTTATTAGTCTTTAAAAAAGGATATGAATCAGGAAAAGGCAGAGTATATCATAGAGAGTTAATTGAAAAAAGCATTAAATTGCTGAGAAAATTACAAAAAAGTGAACTTTCAGAATATACAAAATACGAAATTGTAAAAAAACTTTATGATGAGTTGTCTAAAGAAGGAGATTATTTAAGGGACTTCTATCAAACTCTTGATATTCTTGATGCTGGCTACATGTCTGAGAAGAAAAAAGAAGCTTTGAAAATTTTTAGAGAAATTTATACAGTTCCAGCTGTTCCATCAAGTAGAATTGATGAATTTAAAGATTCCATAGAAACTTTCTTAAACGAAGATCATTGCTTAAACTATACGCATTTCAAAAAAGAAATAATTTCAGAATATGTAGTAAACATTGATATAAGAAAATACTATTTCGCCAATAGTTTAAATTTAAAGAGTTTATCCTATATTGCATATGAATTAAAAACTTCAGATGAAGAAAAAGTCAAAAAAATGAAAAGATGGTTAAGCGATGTCTATATTTTTGAAGGTGTATATGATAAGAAAAAGGGTGTAATTTTTAGTAAAAATGAAAATAAAAAATTTTCAGGAATAATTGATATTTAGATGAGATTTTGTGATTGCCTGAAATTTTAGGTTGGAAAACATAATTATCACTTATAAAAGATGCATTTACTTTTTAAAATTTTTTTAACATATTTTTTACTCAGGTCCATATGGGCAAAAATTATCAAGATATACTTCCCATTAAAAAATTATTGAAATAATAGAAAAATGATTGAAGACACTAATATAGACTTTCAAACACTCAAAACAAATGGCATAAAGGTCAACTATCTCTATGTATGTGAACGAAAGCTTTGGCTTTTTGACAGAGGAATTCAGATGGAGTCCAAGTCAGACAAAGTGCTAATGGGTAAGATTTTGTCAGATTATTCCTATCCAGCAGAGGAAAAAAGAGAGTTTTTAATTGACAATCTTATAAATATTGATATTGTCGGTGATGACGAAATAAGAGAGGTTAAGCTTAGTAACCGACTTGCCCATGCAGACAGAATTCAAATTCTCTATTATCTTTACTATCTTAAGCAGCTTGGAATAGAAAAACGTGGAGTTATAAACTATCCAAAGATGCGTAAAAAAGAGGAAGTTATCCTTACACAAGAGGCAGAAAAAGAAGTTGAGGATGCTTTACTTAAAGTTCAAGAAATTCTTATGATGGACAAACCACCAAAGTTAAAGCATAAATCCTATTGTGCAAAATGTGCCTATTATGAGTTTTGTTGGGGATAAAAATGAGAAACTACTATATCTTTACAAACGGAAAAATTAGAAGAAAGGAAAACACAATATACATTGAAAATGAACAGGGATATAAAAAAGCTATACCAATTGAAGATGTGGATACAATCCATGTTTTTGGTGAAGTTGAACTTAATACAAAACTACTAAATTTTCTCTGCCAGCAAGGCAAAACAGTGCATTTTTATAACTATTATGGATTTTACTCTGGCAGCCTCATGCCAAGAGAAAAAAATGTATCAGGACATCTTGTTGTAAAGCAGGTAGAACACTTCCTTGATCCTGAAAGAAGATTCTACCTTGCCTTTTCTTTTGTAGAGAGTGCAATCTTTCATATGTTAAGGAATCTCAGAGAATACAAAAAAACTGAGGAATTTCAGGAAAAAATAAAGCGAGAACTTACAAATGCTGTAGAAGCTAAATCTATCAGTGAACTTATGGGATGTGAAGGAAGGGCAAAAGAGCAATATTATGAAGCTTTTAACATATTTTTAAAAGCAGACTTTTCAATAGAAAAGAGAGAAAAAAGACCGCCAAAGAATCCTATAAACGCTCTAATTTCCTTTGCAAATAGCATGATCTATACAACTGTGCTTAATGAAATTTATCATACTCAACTTAATCCAACAATAAGCTATCTCCATGAGCCCCGTGAAAGACGATATTCTTTAAGCCTTGATATAGCTGAAATATTTAAACCTTTAATTGCAGATGTAATTATTTTTAAGTTAATAAACAACAACATGATAAAATTAGAAGACTTTGAGGAGGATGTGAACTATTGTTATTTAAATGATAGTGGAAGAAAGAAATTCATCAAGGAATTTGATCAAAAGCTTAACACAACAATAAAGCATAGAAAATTAAAAAGAAATGTATCATACAGAACAATCATAAGAATTGAATGCTATAAACTAATTAAACATATACTAGAAGATGAGGTATATGTGCCTTTTAAGGCATGGTGGTAAAAATTATAGCCATTTTAGGTAAAGATAGTGAGACTAATGTTAGCTCTCATTTTTAACAGAGTAAGTGCTATTGAGACTGGTTGTCATTCCGGGGATGCTCTTCAAATTATCTTTCATGCTGGGCAAAAATTTCAAGCGAAGTGGATAGAAAACTCATGAATCGTGAGGCAAGCATTTTCAAAACGATATGCCATTCTAAGCAAAGTAAAAAAATCATGTGTCATTCCGATCATGGCAGCCAAATCACATTTTATTCCGAGCGAGGTATATATTCCCAGC
Organism: Thermodesulfovibrio sp.; assembly: GCA_025060075.1. GTDB lineage: Bacteria > Nitrospirota > Thermodesulfovibrionia > Thermodesulfovibrionales > Thermodesulfovibrionaceae > Thermodesulfovibrio. The sequence goes on along the minus strand of JANXCZ010000028.1, from coordinate 548 downwards.
GAAGCGAGGAATCTGTTTTTTAAGAGCTTATAAAACATAAATGGCATACTTAATTGTCACATATGATATTGCTGAAGAAAGGGTAAACAAAGTAAGGAAAATACTGAAGAAATATTTCATGTGGGTTCAAAATTCCGTTTTTGAAGGAGAGATTACAGAGGGTAAACTCTTAAAATGTCGCCTTGAACTTGAAAAAGTTATAGATAAAAATACAGATTCAATATATTTTTATAGTCTTGAAAACAGGCTGAACTATAGAAAGACTGTTTTGGGCATTGAAAAAGAAATGACAGGGAATATTTTATAAAGTTGCATCAAACCTTCCTGAATTCTAAAAGTTAATAAAAATAAAGAATAGTAAGAATTTGGAAAGGAATTTTAAAAAATAAGAAAAAACAGCTAAAGGGGTTGATGCAGAAAAATTTATTTTTTAGCTATTTCAAGTCAGGATCGTTTAGTGTAAAATAATAGTAATGTAAAGGTTTTCATAAAGACTTTATTGTTCATTGACAAGCTGGGGTTTCATCTGAACCATGTGGGATATAAAG
>JANXCZ010000059.1 GCA_025060075.1 Thermodesulfovibrio sp. | reverse complement strand
TACTCTGCAAATATATGTTTTGATAACCTAAAGCAAGTTTACATATTTGACTGCATAGAGTTTAATGAGAGATTCCGCATGGGTGACGTGGCAAGTGATATAGCTTTTTTAAGCATGGATTTAGATTTTCATGGTTACAAAGAGCTTTCAGAGTATTTTGTAAATAGCTATGTGGAAAAATCAGGAGATAGAGATTTACTTAAGCTTCTTAATTTCTATAAATGTTATCGTGCCTATGTGAGAGGTAAAATTGGCTGTTTTACCTCTGATGATCCTGCTCTTTCTGAAGAAAAAAGAAAAGAAGCCTTGGAGTCTGCCAAAAAATACTTTGACCTTGCCTATTTATATGCAGAAGGTAGACCTAAGCTTTTAGTAGTCTTTGGACTTTCAGGTACAGGAAAATCAACCCTTGCAAGAGCACTCTCAAAGGAGACCCTTGCTGAATGGATTCCTTCAGACATAGTAAGAAAAAGCCTCCTTGGAATAGCACCTACAGAACATCACTACGAGCCCTTTGAAAAAGGAATCTATAGCAAGGAATTTACCCATAAAACCTACATGAAAATGATTGAGCTTGCAAGGGAATCACTCCTAAAAGGACGGGATGTAATTCTTGATGCCACATTAAGGGAAAGAGCCTATCGTGAGGCTGTCCAAAGGGAGCTTAATTTTGCAGACACTTACTGGATTTGGTGTGTTGCCGATGACAGTGTGGTAAGAGAGAGATTCATGAAGCGTAAGGAATCCGAGGACATCTCCGATGCCCGTTGGGAGATATATTTAGCACAGAAGGAAAAATTTGAAAAGCCTGATGAGCTTCAGCCTCAAAGGCTTATAAAACTTGATACCTCTTCAAGCACCGATTTAATAAACGATGTTATTCGGAAACTTTATTTAAAATGAAATTTGATATAATTTAGATAAAGAAATTTTATTATGAAAACATTAACCGAAATCATTGATATCTTGAGGAAAAATAAACAAATATTAAGGGAAAAATATAATGTTAGAGAGATTAGCTTATTCGGTTCATATGTAAGAGGAGAACAAAAAGATACCAGTGATATTGATATTTTAGTAGAGTTTGAAAAGCCTGTTAGTCTCCTCCAAATTGCCTCATTAGAAAACTATCTCTCTGATTTAACAGAAATTAAAGTTGATGTTGTTCCAAAAAAAAGTATTAGATCAGAATTGAGAGAGGAAATATTAAGAGAAGAGATTTTATTGTGAAAAAGAGAAATACAATTTTATACATAAAAGACATAATTGAGTATATGGAAAGAGCCCAGAAATATCTTGAAAATCTTAATTTTGAAGAATTTCTTAGTGATAATAAAACATGTGATGCTGTAATTAGATGCATTGAAGTGATAGGAGAAGCTGCTAAGAAAATACCTGATGAACTGAGAAAAAAATACACTTCTATTCCTTGGCGTGATATAGCAGGGATGAGAGACAGGCTCATACATGGATACTTCACAGTTGACTTAGAAGCTGTCTGGTTGGTTGTTAAGGAAGATATACCAAAATTAAAACCTGAGATATTGAAAGTTTTAGAAGAACTATCAAAAAATTAAGGCTTTTCAAATTCTTAATTTCTAAGCAGCCAAGGCATAAATACACTCAGCCTGTTCAACAATTGCTTCTGATAATCTGTTTAGAATTTCATATTCAGTTAAAGCCTGAGGATTCATATATTTTGGCAGAAGCTGTTTAACAGATGACCGAATTTTAGCCTTAACTGTCTCTTTTTTATTCCAGTCCGCTATTTTCACATAGGGACCAATTAGGTTAACAATCTCCTTTGCAATCTCTTTGATATCAATTTCTGAAGAAAAAATATTTCTTTCTGAAAGAAGATAATCATAAAAGACAAGTTCCTCTTCTGTAAGTCCAAGGCTTTTTCCCTCTTCATACTGCTTTTTTATATCTTTTGCAATATTTACAAGTTCTTCTATTATCTCTGTGACAGTTAGGAGTTTAATGTTGTAGCTTTCAATCACTTTATTTAAACTCTCATAAAGAGACCTGTATCTGAAAGGATTTGTTTTAAACCTTATTTT
>JANXCZ010000038.1 GCA_025060075.1 Thermodesulfovibrio sp. | reverse complement strand
CAGGATGCTATTCAGGGATACGAAGAGGCAAAGGCAATCATTCAGGAGATAAAAGATTTCACCACTGACGAATACACTCAGTGTATATGTGATGAGCTTATTGAGGAGCTTACAAAGAAGGCTGTAAAGTATGAGCATCTATCTGAATCACTTTATTAGGTTTATGCAATGATGCTTCTTTTCATGCTTTGCTGTATATTGACTGCGTTAATAATCAGCATTGAAGAGGTTTTACCCAGAAGTTGATGGGTCCTTTCAGGAGCTTGAGCAAGCGGGCGAGCAAGCCCGCAGGCTTCACTTGCGGTTTGGCACTTTTGGGCTTGAAAAAAACATACTTAAAAATACTGAAATGGAAAAGAGAAACCTAAAAAAAGATACTAAAATGGAGTCAACAATAAATAATTATCCCTCTATGAACTTTCAAAAATTATTATTAGAAGGCAAAGGAGATATTTAAGGAATGGGAAAGTAAGTGGGGAAAGCTTTATCCTAAGGCAGTAAGTTGTATAAGTAAGGACTGGGAGACATTGACAGCTTTTTATAAAGCACCTAAGAGTTTATGGAAGAAATTAAGTACAACGAACATAACAGAGAGCATTCAGGGAAGTAAGAAGAAGCACAAGGACTATGAGTTGTTTTAATAAACACTGAAAATATAGAAAGAATAGTATTTGCAGGGATAAGTCATTTAAATGAAAAATTGGGGGAGAACACCTATCCATGAATTTACACAGAATTATTGACATTACCATTTTTTGTCTCTTAAGATTGTAGTTTTAGAATACTTGACTTTTTTAAAACTCTGTTATTTAAATAGATAACGTCTAAAATGTTAAACTGGGATTGGGAAACTAAGGAAAAGTTTATTCTTGATATTAATGAATATAAAGAGAAGTTTTCTTTTATTCATGATTTTGTGGTAAGTTCTGATGGTGAGAAATTAGCTTTAGTAATTGAAACAGAAGACAAAAAACTGACTTTATTTATAAATGGGGAAAGATGGAATAGTTCATATGAAAGGATTTGTTATCTAAATTTTCTTCCCAATAATTCTGTTGCCTGTCTTGTATTACAAAACTATGAATGGACCATGGCAGTAGATGAAAAACTTTTAGAGGAAACCTTTGATTATGCTTGGAATCTTCAGATTAGTAAAGATGCCTCAACAATAGCATTCAACATAAAAAAAGATAACTCCTATGGAGTTTGTGTAAATGGTAGGGTATGGGAAAATCTATTTTTTGATGCAAGAGATTTGTTTATTTCTCCTGATGGAAGAAAAACAGCATCCTATGTTAGAACAAAAAATCCTCCAGTTCTTGATATATTTAGTTTTAAAGAAGGTGTATGGAGTTTGGCTGTTGATGGAATACCTTGGGATAAAAATTTTATATCTATTTATGGATGTAACTTTAGCCCATCCAGTGAAAAAGTATCAGCTACAGTAAGACTTGACCAACAAGAGTTTTCAGTGGCTGTTGATGGAAAAATTTGGGATGAAACTTTTCTATATGCGTGGGAACCATTGTTTATAGATGAAAACAATATTTGTGTGCCAGTAAAGACTGAAGAAGGCTTTACAGTCGTAGTGAATGGCAAAAAAATATGGAATAAATATTTTGTTCAACTATGGCATCAGAGAGTAAGTCCTGATAAAAAAAAGATTGCTGCAGTAGTGGCAACTGATTTTGGTAAATGGACTGTAGCTGTGGATGGCATACCATGGAAAAGAACATTTTCTCAAGCAGTTTTATCTCCTCATTTTAGTCCTGACAGTAAAAAGGTGGCATCTGTTGTAAGAGAAAATAATAAATGGACTGTAGCTGTGGATGGAATCCCATGGGAGCAAGAGTTTGACAGAGTATGGCCTCCCAATTTCAGTCCTGATGGTTCACATATCTTAGCCAAGGCAGAAATAGAGGGAGTCTACTTTATAGTTTTGGATGGAAAAGTAGGAAAAGAATCATATGATTTATTGTGGGAACCACAGTTTAGTCCTGATGGAGAAAAAATTCTTGTAAGATGTATTAAAAATGGTAGATACTACAGGAAGATTTTAACAATTGGAGAAGTGTTAGGATAAAATGGAACAGTTTTTAAAAGACCCTTCAATCTATACATTAGCAAGAGGACCTTTAGTTTGGATTGCTTTTTTAGTGTTTTTTGTTGGAATTTTTTATCGGATTTGGGAAGTTGTCAAGCTTGCCAAAAAAGAAAGGATTATTTATCCATATTTAAGCTTAAAGTATACTCTTCGTTCTATTACTCACTGGCTTATACCATATGCAAGCATAAGTATGAGAAGACATCCTTGGTTTACAATTATTACATTTGTTTTTCATATATGTTTGATATTTACTCCAATTTTTCTTTTAGCTCATATTGAACTATGGTATGAGTCATGGAAAATAAGATGGTGGAGTTTACCTCAAAGTATAGCAGATGTAATGACACTGACAGTTATATTGTGCGCAATTTTACTTCTAATACGCAGAGTAATCCAACCTGATGTGAGATTTTTATCAACTAAAGGCGATTATTTTGCCTTAATTATTACTGTCTTGCCTTTTATAACAGGATTTCTTGCCCATTATGAGCTTTTACTTGATTATAAAATTATGCTTTTAATACATTTTATTAGTGGTGAGATTATGCTCATTTTGATTCCCTTTACAAGGCTGAGTCATATGTTTTTGTTTTGGTTAATAAGAGCTCATACAGGCTCTGAGTTTGGTGCTGTAAGACGCTCAAGGGATTACTGATATGTTTGGTAAGATTTCTTTTAATAGAAAACAAGTTACAGACATAGGGATAGATAAAACCTTAGAAACTATCTCTCAAGAAGATATAAAGAAAGCTATTGAAAGGGTCTTGAAAAAAGAAGCCTCTGCAAGACTTAAAGTATTTGTTGAAACTTGTATGAGATGTGGAATGTGCACTAACTCTTGTCATCACTATCTTGGACATGAAGGTGATCCAACTTATGCACCTGCAGCAAAAGTTAAACAGACAATTTGGGATATACTAAGTAAAAAAGGAAATGTAAGTAAAGAAGACATAAAAAAATATGCAAGGATTGCCTTTACTGAATGCAATCTATGTAGGCGTTGTGTTCAGTTCTGTCCTTTTGGAATAGATATTGCTTATCTTATTTCTCTCGTAAGAAGAATATGTTGTCTTATTGGTGTAGTGCCTCAATATATATATGATCAAGTTTTAAGTCACATGCAGACGACAAATATGCTATGGTTTAGACAGGATGAGTGGCTTGATACAATTCAATGGCTTGAGGATGAATTAAGAACAGAAATAAAAAATGGAAAAATTCCGGTTGGGAAAAAAGATGCTGAGGTTTTATATCTCGCCCACGGACTTGAAGCAAAATATATGACAGGACTTCTTATTAATATGGCTAAGATAATGAATGTAGCTAAGATTGACTGGACTGTGCCTGATACAGATGGATGGGACTATACAGTTAAAGCATTGTATGCCCAAGACCTTGAAACTATTGGTAAAGTAATAAGAACCCATTATGAAACAGCATTAAGATTAAATGTAAAGAGAATTGTAATAGGTGAGTGTGGACATGCCTTCAGAACAGCCATCTATGAAGGAGTTAGATATCTTGGCTGGAAAGAACCCCCAATACCTTACATACATGGTGTGCAATTTTTTTATGAGTTAATAAGGGATGGTAAAATCAAAATCGCAAAGAAAATTAAAGAACCCGTTACTATTCAAGATCCATGCAACATAGTAAGATACAGAGGAATGGGAAAGATGCTTAGATACATAGTTAGAGAACTTTGTGAGAATATAGTAGAGATGACTCCTAAGGATGATCACAACTACTGTTGTTCAGCTGGTGGTGGTATGATTGATGCAGGTCCTCCATGGAAATCTGCAAGAATAGAAGGTGGTAAAGTAAAGGCTGAACAGATTAGAGATACTGGTGCTAAAATAGTCATAGCTCCTTGTCATACATGTCATAAGGGAATTGAAGACTTGAATGATTATTACAAACTGGGAGTTCATGTTAAATTTCTATTGGATATCATTGTTGAAGTAATGGAGATTCCAGAAGAGATGAGAGCATGAAAAAGATACTTCTTATTTTGATAGCATTGATTACTTTCCTTGCATTAACAGTTTACTCAAAAAGTTCTACAGTTTCAAAAGAAAATGAAGATTTGGTAGAAATAGCTCATAAAGAAATATTTGGAACACTTAATTATGGTAAAGTAATATTTAAACATCAAAGGCATATTGATGCAATCTCAAAGATTCTTAATAAACCAAAGGATTTAACATGTAAAGAGTGTCATCTTAGGGATGAAAATGGTGAGTTTGTATTTTATTTTCAAACAACTACAAATTTAAAGGATCCTGAACAGCTTAAGAACCTCTATCATAAAGAATGTCTTAAATGTCATCAAATGTTGACTGCTCAAAATAAAAAGGCAGGTCCTGAGATTCTTTCATGTAGAGACTGTCATAAAAGGAAAAATGAAAAGCTTGAAGTAAAATATCCTATGTTTGTTTTTGATTTTTCTCTTCATGACAGACATGTAAGTAAAAATAAAAAAGACTGTAGTATTTGTCATCATATATATGACATTGAAGAAAAAAATAAAGAAATTGCATTAGTATATGAAAAAGGAACTGAGCAGTCATGTTATTACTGCCATGATTTTACTAAAAAAAGAGGTCCTGAATTATCAAAAATAGTAAATGTGGCAAAACAAAAGAATTTAGATATAAAAACCTCATTCCATAAGCTTTGTATAAACTGTCATCTTCAGAATAGAATTCAAAGCATAGAGTCTGGTCCAATAGAATGCTTAAAATGTCATACAGGAAAGTATAAAACAGTGGAGGAGCTTAAAGATATTCCAAGACCTGACATAGGACAACCAGATAGAGTGTTTCTTAGTATTGAAGGAGGGAAAATGAAAGGTGTTCCTTTTAAACATGAATTCCATGAGAAAAATAATAAAAGCTGTAGAGAATGTCATCATGAAACATTGAGGGCTTGTAGAGATTGTCATACTCTTAAAGGTAAACAAGAGGGAGGATTTGTAAATACTCTTACAGCTTTCCACTCAACTAATTCAAGTATAAGCTGTCAGGGATGCCATAGAAATATGACTTTAAGAAAAGAGTGTTTTGGTTGCCATTACCTTATTCCACCAATTAAAACAGAAATAGGTAGAAGAGATATTTGTACTCGCTGTCATAAAGGTAAGAAGGAGTTTGAGGAAATGAAGCCATTTAAGGTTTCTTTAGATAATATAAAAAATGAAGTTTTAATAAACCATATTGAAAATGAGTTTGAACCAGTAAAAATGCCTCACTATAAAATTGTTAAAAAACTTGTTGATATATCAAACCAAAGTCGTATTGCTACATATTTTCACAGAGATATTCAAAGTATTTGTAAAGGTTGTCATCATAAAACTAAGGAAGATGCTGAAGCTAATAGGGAAAAACCTCCTTTGTGTGCAAGCTGTCATAGTGTTTACTTTGATTCAAAAGCCTTAGGAAGACCAAGACTTGAGGCAGCATATCATGGTATGTGTATAAAGTGTCATGAGAATATGAGTCTTGAAAAACCAAGGAAATGTTATGATTGTCATAAAAGAAAAAGAGGCAATATAAATGTATATAATTGACCAACTTTTTTCACATCATGGATATGAATATTTAGTTGTTGTGCTTTCAATATTTGTTTTCATAATAATATTTAAAATCTTTGAAGAAAAAAAGAAATATTAGAGGATTGCTATGAATAGAAGAGATTTTCTTAAAAAAGCTTTAACTTTTACAGGACTAACCCTTATGAGCAATAAAGCTTTTGCTACAGATTCATCAATTTACTCTAAGGGAAATGTGGCAAATAGAAGAAACTGGGAAATATATGAAGAGATAAGAAAAAAAGGCATATCAAGAAAAGAATCCTATGCTGTTTTGGTTGACTTAACAAAATGCATTGGTTGTCTTAGATGTGAGTGGGCATGCAATGAATGGAATAAGAATCCTAATAAGCCCCTTAAAGATTTTGAAGAATTAAGAGATAAAAAACCTTCAGTTTTTGATAAAATTCGTAGACCTACTGCAGGTTCATTCACAGTAGTTAATAGATTTTATGAAAATAATCTCCCTGTGTATGTAAAAAAACAATGCATGCATTGCATTGATCCTGCCTGTCAGGCTGCCTGTTTTGTTGATGCATTTAAGAAAACCGAAGAAGGTGCTGTTCTTTATAATCCATCCCTCTGTGTGGGATGTCGTTACTGCATGATTGCATGTCCCTTTGATATATTAGCTTATGAGTACTATGATCCTATTACACCGCAGATTACAAAATGCACGATGTGTTTTGACAGAATCACAGAAGGTAAAATTCCTGCCTGTGTGGAGATTTGTTCAGCAGATGTTATGAAGTTTGGACCAAGAAGTGAGATTATCAAGCTTGCCTATGAAACAATAAATAATAATCCTCAAAGATATATCCATCATGTTTACGGAGAGCATGAAGTTGGAGGAACAAGCTGGCTTTATATTTCTGGAGCCTCATTTGAAAAACTCGGATTTCCAAAGCTTGATAAAAACCCAATTCCAAAGCTTAGTAAAGATTTTCTTTTTACTGTTAAAGTTCTTGAGATAGTTGCGGCTGTCCCACTTTTATGGGGAGTCTACTACATGATTTCAAGAAGAAAGAAAAACATAGATGAAAGAAATGGAAAAGAATAGTTGGTTTAGAGAAAAGATTCTCTTAGGTATGACATGGAAAGAGTATATTTCAAGCAAAATCACATTATGGAATATTATAGCTTTATTTATTCTTATCTTATCTTTTTACTCTATGGGATACAGACTTATTTATGGGCTTGGACCATCAACAAATCTCTCAGATACCTATCCATGGGGATTGTGGATTAGTTTTGATATCCTTGCAGGTATTGCACTTGCTGCACCTGCATTTACAGTGGCAACAGCAGTTTATCTTTTTGGGGTAAGAGACTATGAAAAGTTTGCTAAGCCTGCAATTGTCTCAAGTCTTCTTGGTTATATCTTTGCAGTTTTTGCTTTAATGTTTGATCTTGGTAGATACTACAGAGTTTTCTATGTTATAGGATGGTCTTGGGGTTTAGAGTCAGTGCTTTTTCTTGTGGCTTGGCATTTCTTTCTTTATATATTAATTTGCATAATTGAGTGGGCTCCTTCATTTTTTGAATGGCTTGGAAAGGAAAAACTTAAGGAGTTTTTTGCAAAGCTTGGGATTTGGGCAACTGCCTTTGGTGTAATAATTGCTGGAGGTCATCAAGCAGCACTTGGTGGACTTTACTTAGTAGCTCCTACTAAAATTCATCCTTTATGGTATTCCTCTTTACTTCCTTTATTCTTTTTAATTTCCGCTATCTATGCTGGTATATCAATGGTTATAATTGAAAGCATGATATCTCATAAATTCCTTAAAGACAGAATAATAGAGTTTAGTCAAACTGATTTTGACAAAAAAACAATTGGACTTGCAAAGGCATTAGTGGTAGTTTTATTTTTATATTTTTTATTAAAAATACTTGATATTGCTCATTATGATAAATGGAGCTATCTTAAGACTGAGTATGGCTTACTTTATATATTTGAGGTTGTTGTTTTTGTCCTAATTCCTGCATTTTTATTAATCAACTCAATTAAGATTAAAAATGCCAAAATTGTAAGATTTTCTGCAATTATCATAGCTTTAGGCGTTCTTCTTAATAGAGTCAATGTTTCACTCATAGCCTACAACTGGTATATACCTTTAGAGGAAAAATACTATCCTACTTGGAATGAGGTTTTTGTGTCATTGGGGATATTGATTTTAATGATTTATTCATATAGATTCATCGTAAGAAGAATGGCTGTTTTAAGTTAAAATCTTAGTTAAAAGCTTATTGAGATAACCAAATTTAGTTTGATATAATTTTCCATGATAATTAGAGTAATTTTTGTTGTCTTGTCCTTTATTTTGATTAAAAACGCTTTTGCGGAAACTATTCGTATTGTGCCTCTCCCACTGCAAAAAAAGGATGTTTTAATTAGTCAGTATATACCTCTTGTTGAGCATTTAAAGAAAGAGACAAATTTATCTTTTGAATTATTTTATATTGAAGAGTATACACAAATACTTGAAGATTTTAAAAGGGGAAAAATTCATATAGCCGTACTAAGTCCTTATATTTACTATAGAATCAAAAGAGAGTTTTCAAATACAAGAGTATTAGCTCACTTTAGAGAAAAAGATGGTTCTATAAACTATAAGTGTGTTATAGTTACTCATGCAAAAGGTCCAAACAGTATAACCGAGATAAAGGGACCTGTTGCCTTGCCGCAAAAATTAAGCACTTGTGGTTGTTTTGCAGCTAATATAATGCTTAGGAAAGAGGGAAAACAAATAGAAAAGATGAAAATAAAATATTTTAAAAATCATAATGAAGCAGTTGAAGCTGTAATTAGAGAGGAATACGAGGTAGCCTCTGTAAGAAAGGAAATAGCAGAAAAATATAAAGGTTATGCAATAAAAATTTTAAAGGAAATTGAAATGGGTCCAAGTCTTTCAGTTGTAGTTAATCCATCAATTCTTTCAGAGAATAATATTGAAAAGATACGAAAGGCTCTAATCTCATTTAATCCAAAAGACAAAAGCGGTGATTTTATTGGTAAATACGGTTTAGTAGAGGGAAGCGAGAAAAATTTCAAAATCACAAAAAGATATGAGCAATTCATTAATTTACGATAAAGTTATTAATTTTTTCTACAAATATTTTCATTTTTTATTAATTTTGATGATTTTAGTTTTCTTTAGCCTTGGATTCTACTTTATTTGGTCAATTAAAGAAAGAGAAATTGAGCTAAATCTTGAAGAAATTACTGGAAATATTGAAGCAGTGTGGAAATCTGTTACCTCTGCACATGAAGAGACAATGAATTCATACTTTATGCATTATGTAATGGATCCCAAAACATTAAGAATTTTAAAAAAAGCTAACTCTTCTGATGAAAGACAACAAAATTTGGCAAGAGCAGAATTATTCAAACATCTTTGGTATCACTATAAATATTTAAGAGACAATCAACTTGTAAGGCAGTTTCATTTTCACTTGCCAAATAATAGATCTTTCTTGAGATTTCATGCTCCTGAATCCTATGGAGATGATTTAACTAATTATAGACCAACGATTGCCTTAACAAACAAGCTAAAGAAACCTCACATAGGTTTTGAAACAGGAAGAATAGTGTCTGGTTATAGATATGTTTATCCAATTATTGACAAAGAAGGTAATCATCTTGGAAGTGTTGAAATTTCAAGACCCTTTGAAATTTTAAGAAGAGCTCTAAAAAATATATTTGAAAAAAAGGGTTTTGTATTAATTCTAAGAGAAAAAGATGTTATGCCTAAGTTGCTTCCGGGATACGAAAAATACTATTTTCCAGTTCCTTTTGCTAAAGGTTGGCTTTTAGAGGATCCCTTTGGAGAGCTACCTGATTCTTCTAAACCAATTGAGGAAGAATATCAAAGAGTTTTAGAGGCTCAAAGTAAAAATAAAGATTTTTTAAATATGCTTGAAGATGAATCAAACTCCACATTATTCATTTCTCATGAAGGAAAATACTACACTATAACTTCAATAAAATTAAAAGAGTTAGATAAAACTACTCACTCAGCTGTACTTTTGACAATAGTTCCATCAGAGGAGATTGATCTTATTGAGTATAATTTTAAAAAAAATTTAGCACTTTTTACATTTTTAATTTTTTCAGTTTCAGTTGTTTTATATCTTTATGTAAAGCAAACAATAAAGATAAGAGAAAAACAAAATGAGCTTGATGCAATTACTTCAAGTATGGGAAGTGGGATATTAGTTATAGATAAAAGAGGTTTAATACAATTCCTAAATAACTCAGCTTTAAAAATACTTGGATATGAAGAAGAAAAAGAATTAATTGGTTCTATTGCCCATTACAAAATTCACAAACATGACACCTCTCTTACAGAGTGTCCTCTTTTTGGTGCAGTATCTTCAGGAAAGAACTATTGCTCAGATGAAGTTTTTATAAGGAAAGACGGAAGTGAAGTTTATGTATATGTTGTAAGTAGACCTTTGTTTATATATGGAGAGCTTAAAGGTGCTGTTATTGTGTTTACAGATATTAATGAAAGAAAGGAAATGGAAAAGCAACTATATACTCTTTCAATTTCAGACACCTTGACTTCTCTTTACAACAGAAGATATCAGCTTGAAATGTTAAGAAATGCAAAAAACAAGGCAGACAGATACGGAGAACCTTTTAGCATATTAATGATTGATATTGATAACTTTAAATCTATAAATGACCAATATGGACATAATATGGGAGATTTAGTATTAAAGAAAGTTTCAAATATCTTTATTAAAAATGTAAGAGCTTCGGATATAGTATCAAGATGGGGAGGAGAGGAGTTCTTAATTCTACTTCCAAATACCCAATTAGATGGTGCATTAACTATTGCTGAACGAATTCGTAGTCAAGTAGAGGCAATTAATATTGAAACTCTGCCTAAGATAACTGTGAGCATCGGTGTTACATCTTATAAAATCTCTGAAACTATAGAAAAACTTATATCAAGAGCAGATAAAGCCTTATATGAGGCAAAGATTTCAGGTAAGAATAATGTAAAAGTATTAGAGAATTAATTTTTATTAGTATCTTTTGTTTCATATTTAATTTTTGAGATTCTTTGTCCTACCATTTCAATTACTCTAAAAATCTTTCCATTGGTTATTACAGTATCTCCAACAACCGGAATTCTTTGAAGTGATGTTAAGATAAAACCTCCGAGTGTTTCATACTCTTCTGATTCTTTAATCTCTATTCCATAATCCTCCCTTAAGTCTCTAATTGAAATACCAGCATCTATTATCATAGAGCCATCAGAAAGTGTAATAACAGGCATTTCAATATCATATTCATCCCTTATCTCACCAACGAGTTCTTCAAGAATATCTTCAAGTGTTACTAATCCAGTTACAACCCCATACTCATCAACAACAATAGCCATATGAACTCTTTTTTTCTGCATTTCGTTTAAAAGAATATTTATTTTCATAGTTTCTGGAACAAACATAGGAGGTTTTAGAATTTTTTTAATGTCAATCCTACCCTCTGGATTTTTAATTAAAAGATTGTAAAAATCCTTTGCAAATAAAATTCCTCTTATGTCATTTAAATCTTTTCCTATAGCTGGATAACGGGAAAACTGCTCTTCTAATATTATCTGTTTAATTTCCTCTACCGTCATATATACACTTACAGTTATCATCTCAGGAGCTGGTACCATTATCTCTTTTACCATAATATCAGAAAAAGCAAAAGCACTATGAATTAGCTGTCTTTCTTCAGGTTCAAATATACCTTTTTCTTCTCCTTCTTCTATAATAAGTTTTAGTTCTTCCTGTGAAATAAAGCCTCTCTCAGAAAAAGCCCTTAGTCCGAAAGGTTTAAGTAAGAAGTTTGTGGTTGTAGTAAGAATCTTAACTAAAATATAGGTTATTTTTGAAAAAAAGTCTATGAATTTTGAAGTTTTTAAACTAACCCATTCAGGATTATACAAAGCAATTGATTTAGGGATTAGTTCTCCTATCACAACTGATATGTAAGTTACAATTATAACCACTATTGTTATTGATAAAGCCTCTGCAGAGACAGATATAAACTTAATTGGAATAGACTCAAGAATTGGTTTTATATTGGTTATAGCATAGGCACCAGCTACTGCAGATGCTAAGCTACTAATGAGGGTAATTCCTACTTGAATGGTGGCAAGAAATTTGTCTGGATTTTCCTTAAATTTTTCTATAATTAATGCATTGGGATTTTTTTCTTCTATGAGTTTTCGTAGTCTTGTTCTTCTTAAAGTTACGACTCCGATTTCTGCTGCGGAAAAAACACCATTAAGAAAAATCAAAAAGAGTATAATAAAAACTTCATTCATAAAATTTATTTAATCAAAACTTCACAAATCAGTATTAATAACTTTTTATTTTTTTAACTAATGCTTCTGCAACCTCCTGTGTTCCAACTGGTGGATTGGGATCATTTGGTGATTTCATATCATAAGTAACAAATTTTCCTTCCTCTATTATTTCAGCGACTGCTCTTTGTATTTTATTTGCAGCTTCATCTTCTCCAAGATGCTTTAACATCATTACTGCACTTAATATTATCGCAAATGGATTTACTTTATTTAAACCTTTGTATTTAGGAGCACTTCCATGGGTTGGCTCAAAGACCGCATATTCATCTCCAATATTTGCACCTGGTGCCAATCCAAGTCCACCAATAAGTCCTGCTGCCAAATCACTTATAATGTCCCCATAAAGATTAGGTAGAACTAATACATCGTAAAGTTCAGGTTTTAAAACCAACTGCATACACATATTGTCAACAATTTTGTCTTCAAACTCAATATCTGGATATCTTGATGCTACTTGTCTTGCAACTTCAAGAAAAAGTCCATCAGTGTGTTTCATTATGTTTGCTTTATGAACAGCTGTAACCTTTTTTCTTCCATTTTTTCTTGCATACTCAAAAGCAAACTTAACGATTCTTTCTGTTCCAAAGACAGAAATTGGTTTAATACTAATACCAGAGTCTTCTCTTATTTTTTTGCCGGTTTTTAAACTGATAAAATCTATTAAATCAAGTGTGTCTTTTTCTCCTTTTTTAAATTCTACTCCAGCATAAAGATCTTCAGTATTTTCTCTTATTATAACAAGATCTACATTTTCATATTTTGTGTTTACTCCTTTAAAGCTTTTACATGGCCTAACACAGGCATAAAGATCAAGTTCCTGTCTGAGTGTGACATTTACACTTCTGAAGCCTGTGCCTACAGGAGTAGTTATAGGACCCTTTATAGCAACCTTATTTTTTTTGATTGAATCAATTACTTTATCAGGAAGAGGATTTCCTTCTTTTAAATATATCTCTTCACCTGCATACTGGATATCCCATTTAATTTCCACTCCAGTTGATTCAACAACTTTAACCATAGCTGAAGAAATTTCAGGTCCTATTCCATCTCCAGGAATTAGTGTTATTGTATGCATAAACTTTTTCCTCCTTTAAGGTGTTACTGTGAGAATCTTTCTTACTATTTCAGGATATTTTGCAATAAATCTTAATTCATCATCTGTAAGAGGCTTCTGTGTATGTAAATTAGCATACTGGACAAGTTCAAGAATCTTTCTTGCTTCATTGTCATCCTGAAACTCTATTCCAAGTTTACTGTAGACATATCTGAATCCCTTAATTCCTCCATACTCTCCTGTTGTAATTATTCTTCCTGTTTCAAGAAGTTCCGGTTCTCCTCTGCCTACATCTTCTGGAGAGTATAGCTCATAGTTAGAGCGATCTTTAAGAACACCATCGGCATGAATACCTGATTCATGAGCAAAGGCATTTGCTCCAACTCCAGGCTGATTTATTGGAATTGGAATATTAAAGGCATAGGATGCATATCTAGCAATTTTCCATGCCATTTTTAGATTTATATTTTCATCAAGCGGACAGACCTCTGCTAATCCGTGTGAGTATTTTAAGGCGAGAATTGTTGATACTAAATCTGCATTTCCTGCTCTTTCACCATATCCATTTACAGTAGTATTTATATAACTGTCAACTCCAGCCTCAACTGCTGCTCTTGCGCCGGCCACAGATACTGCTTCTGCCATGCCTAAATCATTATGGCAGTGCATCTCAATTGGAAATTTTGTTGCAAGGGCAAGAGTATGTATTCTTTCATATATTGTAATTGGGTCTTCACATCCAAGCGTATCACAATAACGAAATCTGTCACCACCTGCTTCCTTACCTGCAAAGATAAACTCAATGAGTCTACTTAATTCTGTACGAGAGGCATCTTCTGCATTAAATCCTACTGTTTCTGCTCCAAGCTCCTTTGCAAGCTTTACAGCATTATACATTCCTTTTAAGATATCATCCCATGTTTTTTTGCCTTGGAATTTTCCTTGAATCATAATATCGGATGTAGAGACTGAGAGATTTAAATGTTTTATTTTGGGACAGTTTTTAAAGGCTAACTCAACATCCTCAGGTATTGCTCTCACCCATCCTTCAAGATGGATTCTTTTGAACACACCCATTTCTGCCAATTCAAGATTGGCATTTATGTAGTTTACCTCATGTTTTAGAGTAGGAAATCCTATCTCACTCTGATAAACTCCCATCTCATCAAGATATAGGTTAAGTAAAGTCTTTGAAAGTTTAGGAAGTAGTATTCTTGAAGTTTGAACACCATCTCTGTTAGTTACGTCAATAATATATACTTTGCCTCTTTGTGCCATTTAGTCCTCCTGAGATAAAGTTTTTTATTGTTTTTTATGAGATATTTCTCGTGGAATGGCTACTTTGCCTGTTCTAACAAATTCTTTTATGCCCATTGGTTTCATTAATTCAATAAATGCCTGAATTTTTTTCTCATCTCCGGTAACTTCAATTGTATATGTTGTGGGACCTGAGTCAACCACTCTACCCCTGAATATTTCTACGGTTTTTAATACTTCTAATCTATTTTCCTTTCTTGGTGCAACCTTTATTAATACCATTTCTCTTTCTACATGTTCTATTTCGGTTAAATCAACCACTTTGATAACATCAACTAATCTATTAAGTTGTTTTGTAATTTGTTCAATGACTCTATCGTCTCCTGTTGTTACAATTGTCATTATAGATATCTGTGGATCTATCGTTTCACCTACTGAAAGGCTCTCAATATTGTAACCTCTGCCACTAAAAAGACCAGCTATTCTTGCCAAAACTCCAAATTTATTTTCAACAAGCACTGATATGGTGTGTCTCACTTTCTCCTCCTATTTAACTGCCTTTAACTTGCGTTCTTTTTTCTTTTCCTCAAAAATCATCTGATCAATAGGAGCACCAGGAGGTACCATAGGATAAACTTTTTCCTTCCAATCTACTATAAAATCCATAAATACGGGCTTCTTAATTGATAAGGCTTCTCTTATTACTGGTTCTACTTCACTTGGTTTTGTTGCTCTAAGTCCTACTGCTCCGTAGGATTCTGCAACTTTTACAAAATCCGGAGCAGTACTTAAGTAAGTATGAGAATATCTTCCACCATAAAAGAGTTCTTGCCATTGTCTTACCATTCCAAGATAACTATTATTAAGTATAGCAACTTTTACTGGAAGGTTATAGGTCACAGCAGTAGCGAGCTCTTGGATATTCATTTGAATACTTCCATCACCTGCAATATCAATAACAGTCATTTCAGGAAGAGCAATTTGAGCACCTATTGCAGCAGGAAATCCATAACCCATCGTTCCAAGTCCTCCAGATGTTACTAATCTACGAGGTTTATCAAATTTGTAAAACTGTGCTGTCCACATCTGGTTCTGTCCAACTTCTGTTGTAATAATGGCTTCTCCCTTTGTAATCTCATAAATTTTTTCAATAACATACTGGGGTTTTATAGTATTTTGGTCAAACTCATATGTTAGAGGTCTTTCTTTTTTCCATTGAGCTATTTGTTTAAGCCATGCCTTTCTTACTTCATCCCATTGAGGTTTAGTTTCTTCTTTAAGAATTTTATTTAATACCTGTAAAACTCTACTTACATCTCCAACTATTGGTATATCAACTCTTACATTCTTACGAATAGATGTGGGATCTATATCAATATGAATAATTTTTGCATTAGGTGCAAAGGCATCTGCTTTACCAGTAACTCTGTCGTCAAATCTCATCCCAATTGCGATTATTAAGTCTGAGTTTTGAACTGCCATATTTGCATAGTAGGTTCCATGCATACCAAGCATACCAAGGAAAAGTTCATGAGTTCCAGGGAAACTTCCAAGTCCCATAAGAGTATTTGTAACAGGAATTTGTGTGAATTCTGCAAGCTCTCTCAAGAGTTCATGGGCATTAGAAATAATACAACCACCACCTGCAATAATGACAGGCTTTTTTGCCTTTGCTATTTCTACAGCTGCCTTTTTTATCATGTAAAGATTGCCTTCATAGGTGGGATTATAGCTTCTTATATGAATCTTTTCAGGCCAAACAAACTCTGTCCTTCCCTGTATCACATCTTTGGGAAGATCTATAAGAACAGGTCCTGGTCTGCCAGTAGTGGCAATATAAAAAGCTTCTCTTATATGTTTTGCTAAGTCTTTAACATCCTTAACAAGAATATTGTATTTAGTACAAGGTCTTGTAATTCCAACTATATCTGCCTCTTGAAAGGCATCATTTCCTATTAGAAAGGTGGGAACTTGTCCTGTAAAGACAACCAATGGGACAGAATCCATATATGCATTTGCAATACCTGTTACAGTATTAGTAGCACCCGGTCCGCTTGTTACAAGAACTACACCTGGTTTACCAGTAACTCTTGCATATCCATCGGCTGCATGTGTAGCTCCTTGTTCATGCCTGGTAAGAATTAGCTTTATATCAGGATCATCATAAAGAAGATCGAAGATATCAAGAATTACTCCACCAGGATATCCAAAAATATGTTTTACTCCCTCTCTTTTTAAACACTCAACTAAAATTTCTGCACCTTTCATCTTTGCCATAGCTATACCCTTTTATTATTTATTATAAATTTTTTTGTAAGAAATAATAATACCATAGCAGTTTTCATTTAATCAATTGATTCAACATCTCTATACTTTTTAATACTTCCTCAGTTTTGTGAGCTTCAATTGTGTATATACAGTTTTTATTTTTAAATAACTGAAAAAATCTTTTAAAATCAAAACAACCACTTCCAATAGCAAGATGCTCATCAAATTCTTTATTGTTATCATGCAAATGGACCTCGAAAATATAATCACTGAGAGAAGAAATCCATTCTTCTAAGCTTATTTTTGAAAAAAGATTGAAGTGTCCTGTATCAAAACATATTCCAAAATATGGTGAAGAGATTTTTTCTACAAGCCTTCTTAGGTTTTCAGGGTCTTCTTCAAAGATATTTTCTATTGCAATTTTAATATTAAGTTTTTCCGCCCTTGATAAAAAGTTCTCCCATGTTCTAAGACTTGCATCAAGCCAAGTATTTATCTTAAAAGCATACTTCCATTTTTCATAACCTGAATGAAAAACTATTGATTTTGGATTAAGTACTTCTGCAATGTCAAAAACTTGGTTAAATCTATCAATTGTAACCTTTCTTACTTTTGAATCAACTGCACCAGGAGATAAATCCATAAAAGGTCCGTGAAAAGATAAAGAAATCTCATAGGAAAGAGAGTTTTTAAGCTTTTCTATATCTTTTGGTGTAATATGATCAAGCGATTGAGAATTAAAATATATTTCAAGATTGAATTTTTCTCTTTTAATAAGATCTAAATATTCATAGATTTTGCTATATGGAACATGAATATGGGACTTTATCATCTATGTTGATTTGTCTTCTTTAGATGTTTTATCTGATTTAGATGAATCACTTTCAGATTTATTTTTTCTTGCATAGTCCGTGACATACCACCCACTGCCTTTTAGAATAAAAGAAGACTGTGAGATAAGTTTTTTAACTGCTCCTCCACAAATAGGACAGTTTTTGAGAGGTTCTTCATTGAATTTCTGAATAACTTCATGAATATTATGACAGAGCAAACATTCATACTCGTAGATTGGCATTTCCTGTACACCTCCCTATTTTAAATAGAGTGACAAATTTTATTTTAAAACATCTTTCCTTATTTTTGGTATAATTTATTTAAAAAAATTTTTAGGAGGCTTCAAAAATATGAAAGTTCTTGTTACAGGTGGAGCAGGATTTATAGGAAGTGATTTTGTAAGATTAGCTGCAAGAAAAGGCTGGAAAGTGATAGTGGTTGATAAACTAACATATGCAGGTGATATGGAAAGACTTAAACCAATTCAAGACAGAATTGATTTTTATAATGTTGATATTCTTGACAAATTAGAATTAAAAAAAATATTTGAAAAACAAAGACCACAGACTGTACTACATTTTGCAGCTGAGACAAATATAGATAAATCAGTTATAGAGCCAAGTATTTTTATGGAAACAAATATTATAGGCACCATATACCTTCTTGAACTTGCTAATGAGTTTAAAGTAGAAAAGTTTATAAACATAACATCTTATGAAGAGTATGGAGAGATTAAAGAGGGAGAAAGAGACGAGGACTGTCCTCTAAATCCTCGTTCACCTTATGCTGTAAGCAAAGCCTCTTCTGATATGCTTGGACAGGTTTATTGGAGAGCTTTGAAGCTTCCTGTTGTCACTGTGAGACTTTGTAGTATTTATGGCCCTTGGCAGAATCCTGAGAGGCTTATTCCAATGACAATTCTTAAAGCTTTGAGAAATGAACAAATTCCCATTTATGGAACAGGTGATATTATAAGAGAATGGCTTTATTTATGCGACTGTGTTAGAGCAATATTGTTACTTCTTGAAAAAGGTAAAGTAGGTGAAGTATACAATGTTGGTAGTGGAGAGAGATTCACAGTAATTGAAATTGTAAAACGGATATTAAAAATGCTTGATAAGCCTGAAAGTTTAATAAAGTTTGTTCCAGATCGTCCAGGTCATGAAAAAAGATTTGCAATAAATAGTGAAAAAATAAAAAACACTACCGGCTGGGCTCCTACAACTAAGTTTGAGTTGGGTTTAAGAGCTACAGTAGAGTGGAATTTAAGTAATAGAACTTGGCTTTTTAAGAAACTTTTTTATTATGAAGACTTATGGAGCAGACTATACAAAGAGGAATAAACTACTATGTTGGAACCTCTGGATGGCAGTATGGATATTGGAAAGAAGTCTTCTATCCTAAGGAATTAAAGTATTCAGAGTGGCTTTCTTATTACTGCAAATATTTCCCTACTGTTGAAATAAATGTGACTTTTTATAGAGATGTAAGAACCTCAACTTTTCAAAAATGGTACGGTATAACACCAGAGGATTTCTTATTTTCAGTAAAGATTTCAAGGCAGATAACACATTTTAAAAGACTAAAGGTTGACAAAAAATTGGTAGATGAAACTATAACCAAGTATGCAGTATTAGGGAAAAAACTTGGAGTTATACTGATTCAACTACCTCCGAGTTTAAAGTTTGATAGAGTCATGATTGATGAGTTTATTTCTTTATTGGACAAAAAATATAAATACTCAATTGAAGTTAGAAATAAAACTTTTATTGACGATAACTTTTTTGAGGTTTTAAAAATGAATAATATAGCTTTTTGTATAGCAGACTCTGCTGGAAGATTTCCCTATCATGAGGAAGTTACAGCAGACTTTATCTATGTAAGACTTCATGGATCACAGAGGCTTTATGCTTCAGAGTATACAGAGAGCGAACTTATTGAATGGGCTCAAAAGCTTAAGTTTTGGAACAAAACCGCATATGTATACTTTGACAATGACTATATGGGATATGCTGTAAAGAATGCTCTCAAACTTAAGAGTCTTCTTACTGACATGTCTTTGTTTCAAAGATAGGGCAGATTCCTTGTTGATTTTTATTATTCGATAAAGATTTATTAAGTAAATGTTCCTTTATTCTTTCCTTTCCGATAATTATCTTTTTTGTATCACCTTCATCGGAAAATAAAATAGGAACAGATTCTATCTTTAAGGATTTGAGAGTCCCTGAAATATCTTTAGCTTCAATGGTATTAATATTTATTGAATTAGTTTTGCAGAATTGAATTATCTCTTCACAGTGGGGACAATTTTTAGAGTATACAAGAGTATTAGGAGGTATTTGAGAAATTCCAGGATTTACAAGATAGGTTATTAAAAAAATTGAAGAAAAACCTGCAAAGGCAAGAGCTATTTCATATCGTTTTTCAAAAACTCTATATATGCTACTAAGAAAAAGAATTCCAAATACGACAAGACAAAAAATACAAAATTCTTTTAGTACAAAACTCTGAAATCCTAACAAATAACCCTCTACTGATAAAGCTATTATGAGGACTCCAGAATGAATATACTCAATAATTTTGCTAAATGCTGCAGAAAATTTATAAAGTGATATAAAAAATAAAAAACTGAATAAAACTAAACCTAAAATAAGAAGATTAATATTTCCACCTCTTACAAAGCTTTCTACAACTTTACATCCCTCAGTTGTGCATATGCTTTTTCCATAAATATTAAAAGCAATTTCAATCAATACAAAAAATAGACCTGTCAGATAAAAAAAAGAGATTTTTCTTGCCTTCATAAATTCAAACCTCTATTCAAAAATTAAGAGGTTTTTTTGAGTTAATATGGCATATGGCAACAGCCAGTGCGTCTGCACAGTCATAGGAGATTTTTTTATCAATATTTAAAAAGCTATAAACCATTTTTTTTACTTGATTCTTATCTGCTTTGCCGTATCCTGTAAGTGCCTTTTTTATTTCAGTAGAACTGTATTCATAAACAGGCAGATCCTTTTGAGCTGCCACCAAAAAGGCTATTGCTCTTGTGTATCCAAGAACAAAAGAAGATGGAATTTTTTTTCCTGCAAATATTTTCTCTACAGCCATTTCATTAGGAGAGTACTTTTCCACTACATCAATAAGGATTTCATAAATAAATTTAAGTCTATGTGGTAAAGAAAGATAATTAGAAATATTGATCGTATTTGCATAGATTAATCTCATCTGTTTTGAATCTACAACTCCATATCCAAAATGTCTACTACCAGGGTCAATACCTATAACTTTCATTGTTTTGTTTTCTTTTTAGTTGCTGGCATCTCAAATAGTATATCTTCAACAAGCTGACATAGAATATGTCCAAGAGTAATATGGGTCTCTTGAATTCTCGGAGTATCCTCTGATGGAACTGCAAAGGCGTAGTCAACCTTTGAAATTAGTTTTTCACCCTTTATACTTGTGAATGCTATGGACTTAAGTCCTCTTTTTTTTGCTACCTCAATTGCTTTTATTACATTTTTTGAGGAACCAGAGGTGCTGATTCCAATTACAATATCTCCTGATTGTCCCAGAGCTTTAATTTGTTTTGCGAAAACTTCAGAATAATCATAATCATTTGCTATTGCTGTAATAACAGCCATATCGGTATTTAAAGCAATTGCAGGCAATCCAGGTCTTTCTCTTTTAAATCTATTAACAAACTCTGCTGCTATATGAGAGGCATCTGTCGCACTTCCTCCATTTCCGAAAATTAGAATTTTGCCTCCTTCACTTAGAGATTTTGCAATAACCTCTGCAACTTCCTTAATTAAAGCTATATTTTCCTTAAAAAACTGCTCCTTAACCTTAATTGAATCTTCATATGCCTTTCGTATTTTCTCTTCAATTTCCATTATGTTTCCTCCTTAAAGCATGGGTAGAGTTTATCATAAGTTACCAGTATATGTTCTGGAATTACACGTATATCTTCAAGTACTGTCATAAATCCTACATCTCCTGCCCATCTTGGGACGATATGCCAGTGAAGATGTTCATCAATGCTTGCTGAGGCTACCACTCCTATATTAAGTCCTATATTAAATCCATCTGGATGAAGTATTTTTCTAAGACATTTTAAACATTTAACAGTAAGAAGCATACATTCTGTAAGCTCTTCCGTGTTTAATTCTTCTAATGTATGCACATGTCTGTAGGGAACAACCATGAGATGTCCTGAGCTATATGGATATTTATTCATAATAACAAATGAAAGCTTACCTCTATAAAGAATTAAGTTTTCTTTGTCTTTGTTTTCTCTTGGTTTGCTACAAAATATACATTCTTTTTCCTTAGGACCTAATATATACTCAATTCTCCAAGGTGCCCATAGAACTTTCATTTAAGCCTCCTTAAAGCTTCCTGAGCATCCTCCCATGTAAGCCATTTGTCTTTTCTGTTTCTTAATAAATAAGCTGGATGAAATGTAGGCACAACAGGAATTTGATTATAAAAAAACACTTTCCCTCTTATTTTTGATATATGCAAATCCCTAAGTTTTCCATTCATTCCCATTAGTGCATATGTGGCAACTTTACCGAGGCTTATAATAACTTGAGGAGAAACTATTTCTATCTCTTTTTTTAGATAATCAAAACACTCAGATATTTCATTTTCAAAGGGCTCTCTATTTCTTGGTGGATGACATTTTACAGTATTAGTTATGTAGACATCTTTCCTGACAAATCCCATTTTTTCTATAAGCCTTGTTAAAAGTTTTCCTGCCTCTCCAACAAAAGGTCTTCCTTGAATATCCTCATCAACTCCTGGTGCTTCTCCAACAAACATAAGTTTAGCATTAGTGTTACCCTCTCCACAAACTACGTTCTTTCTTGAAAGGCTTAATGGACATTTTTTACAATTTTTAATTTTTTCATTCAAAAAATCAATGGATAATATTTCATTTTTTGTATTTTCACGAGGTTCTGAAAACAAAATATGAGAGTTTGTTTTGAATAAAGAGTGAATAAAACTTTGAGGCAACTCTCTGAATCCAAGAGCTTTATAAAAATTAAGAATTTCAATTATATTTTCTATCTCTCTCCCCATCTTAGCTTTTCTCTTAAAATTCTAAAGTAGTCTCTACCTAATGGAGCAATAATATATGTCTTTTCACTTGCTATTTTGCATTTTACTCTGTCGTTCTTCTGAAGTGGAAGTCCAACTTGTCCATCTATTGTTAGAAATATATCTCTTGTAGAGGAGGAAATAACTATTTCAATTACAAAATTGTCAGGCAGAACTAATGGTCTAACACTTAAAGTATGAGGACATATTGGTGTAAAGACTAAACCTTTTAAAGTAGGATAGAGTATAGGTCCTCCTGCGGAAAGATTATAGGCTGTTGAGCCTGTCGGTGTAGATACTATTATTCCATCAGCTTTTATTGTTGAAACATAAACATTGTTTATAATCAAATCAAAATCCGAAATCTTTGCCATTATTCCTTTTCCAATTACGATATCATTAAGTCCAAGATATTCATTTATTATCTTTTCATCTCTTAAAATCTGAGCATTTATCATGCTTCTTTCTTCTATTTCGTAATTTCCTGAAAATATCTTCTCTAAACTTTCAAATAAATCGTTCTTTGAGATTTCAGTTATAAATCCCAGTTTTCCCATATTTATTCCAATTATTGGAGTTTTCTTTCCTCCAATAATTCTTGAAGCTGACAACATCGTGCCATCTCCACCAAGAACAACTACTGCATCTGAGTTCTGAATGGCTGTTATTTCAGAATGAGTAAAACTTGAAAAAACCCCCACAGAGTGAAAAACTATACATTCAATACCTCTATTTTTAAGCCAATCTTGTATTTTAATGGCTGTTTCTAAAGCTAAATTATCATTTTCTTTATAGAGAATTGATAGATTTTTAAACATTTAAAACTCCATCTCAAAAATTCTTGTTTTATCATCAACTAAATCTATTTTAATTTTTAACGTACTGTCAGGTAATTCACTGAGATTTTGAGCCCACTCTATCACACATGTCCCTGTTTCAAAATACTCCCATAAGTCAATATCTTCTTCTTTTATATTATTAATCCTGTAAAGGTCAATGTGATAAAAATTAGCCTCTGGATAGTAAGATACTATTATAAAACTTGAACTTGCTATATCTTTTTCATCTATTCCAAATGATGAGGCAATTCCTTTTGTTAAGACAGTTTTACCTACTCCCATCTCTCCATAAAGGGCTATAACATTAATTTTTTGTTTTTGAGCAAAGAATCCTATCATTTTTCCCAAAATTTTAGTTTCCTTTTCAGAGTAGGTAAAAATTCTCATTTTTTTAAGCTCTTATATAGAAAAAGAATAAGTCCTACAGTTATTGCTGAGTCAGCTACATTAAAGGCTGGCCAGTGAAACTTTCCTATGTAAAGATCTATGAAATCTACAACGTGTCCATATACCACTCTATCAATAGTATTTCCTAATGCTCCTGCAAATATTATGGAGTAAATAAACCAGTTTTTAGAGTCTTTAAGATACATATAAATTAGAAAAAATGTGACTATTATGGCTATAAAAATAAAAAATTCTGAACCGAGAAATTTAAACATTCCAAAGGCTGAACCTTTGTTTTCAACATAAACTAAATTTAAAAAAGGTAATAAATTTATTGTTCCATCAGGAGCTAAGAATTTAACAGCAAGATACTTTGTACTTTGATCAATAAAAATAATAGAACAAACTAATAAGAAAGTTTTAGTGAGATTTAATGACATGATAACATCGTTGACACAAATCAGGAATTTCAAGTTTTCCAACAGTTGGAGAGTAGTTCCAACATCTTTGACATTTATCTCCTTCGGCTTTATCTACCATTACTTTAAGCTCAATATCCTGAGAGTCTAAATCCTTTAATTCTACTTGCGATACTATAAAAAGTGTTGGTAGGAAATCATGATAAGGCAATAAAAAGTCCTTTAGTTTATGATTAACATAGAGTATCACTTTGGCTTCCAAAGAGTTTCCTATAAACTTTTCTTGTCTTTTTATTTCAAGAGCCTTATTGACCTCATCTCTTATTTGAATTAGTTTTTCCCATCTTGAATGAAGCTCTTCATCTAAAAATCTTTCATCTTTTTCTGGCATCTTTTCTAAAAATACGCTTTTGGTCTTTTTAAATGGTAGATGTTGCCATGCCTCTTCTGCTGTGAATGAAAGGATTGGAGCAATTAGTTTAATTAGAGACTCAGCAATATTATATAAGACCCATTGTGCTGCTCTTCTTTCTACAGAGTCAGATTTAAAGGTATAAAGTCTGTCCTTTAAGATATCAAGATATAAAGCACTCATATCTGTAACGCAAAAGTTATAAACTGAGTGAAAGATTTGATGAAACTCAAAGTTTTCATATGCAGCTCTTACTCTTTCAATTAACTTTTGAAGTCGCATCATTGCCCATCTGTCTATCTCAAGAAGTTCTCCTGAGTAGTCCTTACCGTCATAGTCATAGAGATTTCCAAGGAGATATCTTAGAGTGTTTCTTATTTTTCTGTAAGCTTCTGTAAGTCTTTGTAAAATTTCTTGTGAAAGTTTTATGTCATCTTTGTAGTCTTCTGCTGAAACCCATAATCTTATTATGTCAGCTCCGTTATTTTTTATAATTTCCTGAGGAGATATTACATTTCCAAGAGATTTTGACATTTTTCTTCCTTGTCCATCAACTGTAAATCCATGAGTAAGGACAATCTTATAGGGAGCCTTTCCTTTAGTGCCAAGTGAGGCTATTAATGAACTCTGAAACCATCCTCTGTGTTGATCACTTCCTTCAAGATAAATATCAGCAGGCCAACTAAGTCTTGGATCCTTATCAAGAACTGCTGCATGACTTACACCTGAGTCAAACCAAACATCAAGAATATCTTTTTCCTTATCAAAATCCTTTGAACCACACTCCGGGCATGAATAATCGGGAAGTAAATCATCAAGATTTATTTTAAACCAAATATCAGAACCTTCCTTTTCAACAAGTTCACATATTCTGTCAAAAAGTTTTTCATCTTTAACTATATATCCGCATTTTTTACAAGTAAATAGAGTAATAGGAACTCCCCATGCCCTTTGACGAGAAAGGCACCAATCAGGTCTTCTTTCTACCATTGAATAAATTCTGTCTCTTCCCCATGAAGGAATCCATTTTACTTTATCTATTTCTTGAAGAGCACGATGGCGCAGGTCTTTATGACTCATTGAAATAAACCACTGAGTTGTGGCTCGGAAGATTATAGGTTTTTTACATCTCCAGCAGTGTGGATAAGAGTGAGTAACTTTCCCTTCCCATATTAATGAACCGTTTTTTTTCATATGCTCTATTATTGCTTTATTTGCCTTAAAGACATTTTCTCCTTTAAAAAGAAAGACATCATCTGTAAATCTACCTCTATCGTCAACAGGTGCATAAATATCAAGACTATATTTTAGTCCAATTTCATAGTCTTCTTCTCCATGTCCAGGTGCTATATGAACTACTCCTGTACCTTCACCTGTTTGAACAAAATCAGCTACTATTACTTTTGATAATCTATCAATAAAGGGATGTTTAGCTCTTATACCTTCAAGTTTTGAACCTTTTACTTCAAACAATGGTTTTTCATCAATATCAATCTTGTCTTTTAGATTTTTAATTGCTTCTTTACCTATTAAGAGTATTCCCTTTGAAGTTCTCACTCCTATGTAGTCAAAATCTGGATGAACAGCCAATGCTAAGTTTGCAGGTAGTGTCCATGGAGTTGTTGTCCATATAACGATATAAATGGGAAATTCTTTAACTGGTAATTTTTCTCTATCAATTACTTCAAAGGCAACAAATATTGAAGGAGACTCCTTATCAGCATACTCAACTTCTGCATCAGCCAGTGCTGTTACACATGAAGGACACCAATAAACAGGTTTTTTACCACGATATACATAACCATTCTTAACAAATGTAAGGAATTCCCTTACAATTGTAGCTTCATACTCATTTGACATAGTAATATAAGGACTATCCCAGTAACCAAAAACTCCAAGCCGAATAAACTCTTCCCTTTGAATATTTATAAATTTTTCGGCATATTCTCTACAAAGCTGTCTCTTCTTTAGAATATCAATGTTTTCTTTTTCTTTACCTAAGGATTTGTCTACCTGAAGTTCAATGGGTAAACCATGACAATCCCATCCTGGAACAAAAGGGCAATAATGACCAAGCATTGAGTAATATTTTACTATTATATCTTTAAGAATCTTGTTCAATGCATGTCCAATATGTATATGTCCATTGGCATATGGAGGTCCATCATGAAGAATAAAACATTTTCCTCCAAGAGCTTTATTTTTGTTTTCAAGAGTTTCATATATTCTATTTTCTTCCCAAAACTTTAAGATAGCAGGCTCTCTCTCTGCAAGATTTGCCTTCATTGGGAACTCTGTCTGAGGCAGATTAAGTGTGTTTTTATAATCCTTAAACATAAATAAAAGAATACCATAATATTTTTTTAAAATTCAAATGTACTGACATATAAAGTGAAAACTATAAAAAGTATGTGTTATAATTTTAAGATTTTATAATCACCAAGCGGAGGTGTGAAAGTGAAAATTTATTATGACATTGATGTGAATACTGACGTTCTTAAGGGTAAAAAGATTGCAATAATTGGCTATGGAAGTCAGGGTCATGCCCATGCAAATAACTTAAGAGACAGTGGTTTTGATGTTATAGTAGGTGTAAGAAAGGGAAAAAGTTGGGAAAAAGCTGAAAATGCTGGATTTACTGTAATGACTGTTGATGAAGCATCAAAGATTGCAGATATTATAATGATTCTTACTCCAGATGAGCTTCAAGCAGATTTATATAAAAATGAAATACAGCCAAATATGAAAAAAGGAGCTTTTCTTGGTTTTGCTCATGGGTTTAATATTCATTTTGGACAGATTGTGCCTGCTTCTGATATAAATGTTTTCATGGTTGCGCCAAAAGGACCAGGACATCTTGTAAGAAGTGAGTACTTAAAAGGTATGGGAGTTCCATGTCTTATGGCAGTTTATCAGGATCCTTCAGGGATAACAAAGGATGTTGCTCTTGCCTATGCAGTAGGCATTGGTGGTGGTAGAGCTGGAATTATAGAGACAACATTTAAAGATGAGACAGAAACAGATCTTTTCGGAGAACAAGTAGTTCTTTGCGGCGGATTAACAGCTCTTATAACAGCAGCCTATGAAACACTCGTTGAAGCAGGATATCCTCCAGAACTTGCCTATTTTGAGTGTGTCCATGAAGTTAAGCTTATTGCTGACTTAATATATGAAGGTGGTATCTCTAACATGAGATACTCAATTAGTAATACTGCTCAGTATGGAGATCTTACGAGAGGACCAAGAATAATTAATGAATCTGTAAGGGCAGAGATGAAAAAAATTTTATATGAAATACAAAGTGGAGCCTTTGCAAAGGAATGGATTCTGGAGTGCAAGGTAGGGAAACCAACTTTTAATGCTCTTACAAAGAAAGGAGAAGAACATCCAATTGAGAAAGTTGGAGAAAGATTAAGAGCTATGATGCCATGGCTTAAAACTTCTAAGTTAGTAGACAAATCTAAGGCATGATTAGAAAGGAAGGAATTCCATATATAGGAGGAGCTTTACTGTTAAGCTCCTTTTTCTATTTTTTATGGCTTGAACCAATAGCAGTTGTTTTTTTTATTCTTAGTCTATTTTTTCTTTATTTTTTTCGTGATCCAGAGAGAACACCACCAGAAGATCCAAACGTAGTAGTCTCGCCAGCAGATGGAAAAATAATCTCAATAAAACAAAAAAGTGAAGGTCTTTGTGACAAAGATTACACTGAAATAAGCATTTTTATGTCTCCCCTTGATGTTCATGTAAATCGGGTGCCTTTTGATGGAGTTGTTAAAGAAGTAGTCTATACTCCGGGAAAGTTTTTTTCAGCATTCAAAGATAAAGCATACAGAGAAAATGAAAATATAAAAATAACGATACAAACTAAATATGGAGATATAATTGTAAGACAGGTTGCAGGTTTTATTGCAAGAAGAGCAGTATGTTGGGTTAAGGAAGGAGATGTTATTACTAAAGGTGAAAGGCTTGGTATGATTAAGTTTAGTTCTAGAGTTGATATATGTCTGCCATCTTCTTTCAAGATTACTGTGGAAGAAGAAAAAAAAGTTAAGGCTGGCAAAACTGTAATTGCTTCATTAATGAAATGATTAAAATAAGAAAAGTTAAAAAATACAGGGATCCTGATCAAAAACCAGCAAGAGGAGTTTATATACTTCCTAATGCACTTACTCTTTGTGGTTTATTCTTAGGTTTCTATGCAATTCTTTCAGCTATAAATGAAAAATTTATTCATGCTGCTTGGGCTATAATCTTAGCTAATATATTTGATGGACTTGATGGATTAGTGGCAAGACTTACGAGAACAACAACAAGGTTTGGCATTGAACTTGATTCTCTCTCTGATCTTGTTACTTTTGGAGTAGCTCCATCAATTCTTATATATATTTTTGCTCTTGATGATTTTGGCAGAATTGGATTTGCAGTATCTTTTCTTTTCGTTGCCTGTGGTGCATTGAGATTGGCAAGATTTAACGTTCAAACATCTGTAATTAAGTCCTTCAAGGGCTTGCCAATTCCTGGTGCAGCAACAATGGTTGCAGCACTAGTAATATTCTATATTGAAGTTCTAGATCTTCAGCCAGAAAAAAATTTTTTTCTTTTATTTTTAACAGTTGTACTTTCTCTTTTAATGGTAAGTACCCTTAAGTTTCGTGCTTTAAAGGAGATTGATTTTAAAGAGAAGAAGCCAGGCTGGATACTTTTAATATTTATGTTCCTTTTGTTTTTTATCTTCATTTTACCAAACATCTCCATATTTATACTTGTAAGTCTATATATTTTATTAGGTATAATTGAAAATATAATCATTCTAATTAAACAAAAGAGACAAACCTTAGAGGTGCAAGATGAGAAGAATAAAAATATTTGATACTACTTTAAGAGATGGAGAACAGTCTCCGGGTGCATCAATGAATGTTGAAGAAAAAATTCAGGTAGCAAGACAACTTAAAAAGCTTGGAGTGGACATAATAGAGGCTGGATTTCCAATAGCATCTCCTGGAGATTTTGAAGCGGTAAATAGAATTTCAAAAGAGATTAAGGATGTGGTAATTGCAGGACTTTGTAGAGCCAAAGATGAGGATATTGAAAGAGCTGCTGAGGCTTTAAAGCCTGCTGAACAGAGGAGAATACATACATTTATTGCTACATCAGATATACATCTTAAATATAAATTAAGAATGGACAGAGACCAAGTAATTGAGGCTGCAGTTAGAGCAGTTAAAAAGGCAAGACAGTACACAGATGATGTTGAGTTTTCAGCTGAAGATGCTACACGTTCAGATTGGGACTATCTATGTAAAGTTATTGAAGAGGTAATAAAGGCAGGTGCTACAACTGTAAATATACCTGATACAGTAGGATATACAGTTCCCCAAGAGTATGGACAACTAATTGAGTATCTAATGAACAAAGTTCCAAATATAGACAAGGCTACTATAAGTGTGCACTGTCATAATGACTTAGGACTTGCTGTTGCAAACTCACTTACTGCCATACTTAAGGGTGCAGGGCAGGTTGAATGCACTATAAATGGAATTGGAGAAAGAGCAGGAAATGCTGCCTTAGAAGAGATAGTTATGGCTTTGAAGGTAAGAAACGACTTTTTCAAAGCTGACACAGGGATTGTAACTCAGGAAATTTACAGAACAAGCAGACTTGTAAGTAAGATTACAGGCATAGTAGTTCAACCTAATAAGGCTGTTGTTGGAGCTAATGCTTTTGCCCATGAAGCAGGAATTCATCAAGATGGTGTTCTTAAGGAAAGAACAACATATGAAATAATGAGACCTGAAGATATAGGAATTCCAAGTTCAAAAATTGTGCTTGGAAAACACTCTGGAAGACATGCTTTCAAGAAAAGACTTGAAGAGCTTGGATTTAGTCTAACAGAAGAAGAGATAAACCGAGCTTTTGAAAGATTTAAGAAACTTGCTGACCAGAAGAAGTACATATTTAATGAAGATATCGAAGCATTGGTTTCAGATGAAGTTTTAAGAATTACAGAGATTTATCAACTTGTAGATCTTGAAGTTTCAAGCGGAACAAAGAAAAAACCAACAGCTACAGTGAGAATGAAGATAAATGGAGAAGAAAAGGAGATAACAGTATCTGGAGACGGCCCTGTTGATTCTGTATACAAGGCTATAACAGCACTTACAGGTTCAAAGGCAGAGCTGAATAAGTTTGAGATAAAGGCAATAACAGGCGGAACCGATGCTTTAGGAGAAGTAACAGTTATTCTTGAAGAAGGAGGACACACAGTAAGAGGGCAAGGTTCTGATACTGATATAATTATTGCTTCTGCAAAAGCCTATATTAATGCTTTGAATAAGCTTGCTTTAAAGAATCTGAAGACTTAAGACAAACTGATAGGCAGCTCTACCTGTTGTTCCGTGTACTAAAGCCCACTGTCTTGCTCTTTTGATTAATTCCTCTTGTTGTAAGACCAATCCTGCATTTTTTGCATAGTGTTTAACAATATCAAAGTATTGTTCTTCTGAAAATTTATAAAACCCTACTCTTAAGCCAAATCTTTCAATTAGTGAGGCACGTTCTTGAATACTGTCTTCGGGAAAAAGCTCATTATCACTTTGTGATGTAGTAGGCATAAGATTTCTTCTGTTTGAAGTTGCATAAATAACAGAATTTTCAGGAATCTCCTCTATACCTCCATCCATTACAAGTTTTAGATCTTTGAATTCCTGTTCATTTTCATTGAATGAGAGATCATCTATGAAAATAATAAATCTAAAATTTTTTTGTTCATAGATGATGTCATAAAGATATGGAATTGTAATGATGTCGTTCTTTAGTACCTGAATCATTCTTAAAGAGGATTCTTTAAAATAATTAAGTAAACTCCTTATAAGTGTAGTTTTACCTGTCCCTCTTTCACCCCATAAAAGAACATTGTTAACTCTTTTACCATCAATAAAGGCTTTTGTGTTTGAGATAACTAATTCTTTTTGCTTTTCAATACCAAAAAGCTCATTAATATTATGTGTTGGCATTCTTTTTACGATTTTTAGGATTTTTTCTTTACCATTCCAAATAAAAGCTTGATTTTGACAGAACATGTATTTATTATAACAGTTTGTTAATTTTTATCTAAATTTGGAAGCTACAAGCCTTTCATGTTCTATAAGCCATTTTTTTATTTCTACTCCAAGACTGTATCCACCTAAGCTTCCATCTGATTTGATAACTCTGTGACAGGGTATAACAATTGGTAACGGATTTCTTTTTAAGGCTTGTCCAACAGCTATTGGTGATGTATTAAGTTTTTTTGCAATCCAATTATATGTAACAGTTTTTCCATAAGGAATTTCATTAGTTAGTTCAAGGACTTTTTTGTCAAAATCCGAAATATCTTGAAGTTTTATAGGATAGCTAAACTTTAAAAGTTCACCTTTAAAATATAAATTAAGCTGATTGGTAAAATCTAATGCAAAATCAGGAATTTTGATATCTTTATCTGTTTTTATAGATTTATTCACAAATATTTTTTTTACTGAAAAAAACTCGTCAAATACAACTCCTAACCAACCAATAGGACATAGGACATATATAAAATACATCTTTTTTTATTATAATAAATGAAAATAAAATAAGGAGCTTTAAGATGGATAGTATTATAAAAAGAGTTTTAAGACTCATACCTGTTGGTGTCTTTGCGGTTGATCGATCAGGAAAAGTCATATTATGGAACAAAGCATTAGAGGAAATGACAGGCATATTTGAAGAGGAGATAATCGGAAAAGGAGATTTTGAGTATTCTATTCCTTTCTATGGTTACCGAAGACCAATGCTTGTTGATTATGTTTTAAATCCAGATATAGAGCATTCAGAGTCCTTGATTAAAAGAGGAGACATATATGAGCTTGAGACATTCTTACCAAATCTTTATGGTGGTAAAGGTGCATGGGTATTAATGTGTGCATCTAATGTAGTTGATGAATCCTGTGATTTAATTGGTGCTGTTCAGATTATAAATGATATAACTATAAGAAAAATTGCAGAAATTGAACTTAAAAAACTTAATACAGTAATTGAACATTCTCCAGTAGGAGTAGCTCTTTTAGAGTTTTCAGGGAAGATTATCTATTGCAATGATTCATTCTTAAAGTATACAGGACATAAGGACTTAAAAGGGCATAATATATTTGAGTTATTTCCTCAACTATCTTTATATGAGATTTATAACAGCTATCTTAAAGAGATCAGATATAATAACAAAATTTTTCGTTTAAGAGGTATAAAGCTTGATCATGAAGATATTCACGGATATGCGATTTTTTTGACTGATATTACAGAAGTAAGAAAATATGAAGAACAAAGAATAATTTCCTATAAAATGGAATCTGTAAACCGATTAATTTCTACATATGCTCATGAAATAAAAAATATACTTACAGGAATAAGAGGCTTTGCACAGCTTGCTTTGCAGTCAAAAGACAAAGAGACGGCAGCTTCCTATTTAGAAAAGATGCTTTCAATGGTTGATTCACTACTTAAAAATGTGAGGGAAATACTTGGAGTCGGAAGAGAGCTTGGTAAAAATCCTGAGTTTATAGATTTAAAAAGTGTTCTTGAAAATATAATTATTTTTCTTAAAACTTCATTAAAAGATAATATCGTATTAACTGCAACTATGCCAGAAGATTCTATTAAAATATACGCAGACAAGACAGATATAGAAAAAATAATAACAAATCTTGTTTTAAATGCTCAGGATGCATTACCAGAAGGAGGACAAATTAAAATAGAGTTATCATTAAAACCTTTGCCTGAGAAGTTCAAAACATTAATTTCAGATGAAGAAAGTAAGAAAGATTATGTATGTCTTTCAGTTTTAGATAATGGAGTTGGTATGGATGAAGAGACAAAAAGTAAAATATTTGAACCATTTTTTACTACAAAGGGAGAAAAAGGTACAGGACTTGGACTTACCACAGTATATCACATTGTTCAACTTCTTAAAGGTTTTATCTTTGTTGAAACTGAACCAAATAAAGGAACAAGATTTGATATATATCTACCTATAAGATAGTACTATGCATCTTTCATTAACTGTTGGAGTTGGTGGTAATAGAAGCAAAGCAGGTAAAACTACTTTTATAGAAAATTTTATCAAATTCATAAAGGGAATTTATCATGAAGTATTTGTTATTGCTGTAAAATATACAAAAACTTCTCTTTATTCCTCAATTACTAAAGAGTCTTCAGTAATAAACATAAAAGGCAAAGATACAGAAAGGATGAAAACAGCAGGTGCTGATATTGTCTATTGGGTAAAGGCAAGGGAGGAAGATTTACCTGAAGTTGTTGATAAATTGAAGGAGGATATTTTTAGTTATCTTCAAAATGATGAAAGACCAAGAATTATAATAATTGAAGGCAATTCAATGGTAAAAGCCTTACAGCCTGATGTTATAATATTTTTTAAAGATAAATCTGAAGAGTCTTATAAACCTTCAGCAAAGGCTATTCTTGAAATAGCTGATATTGTTATAAAAGATGAATACTCAATGGAGGATATTATGAAAGATATAGAGGAAATTCAAAGAAGAAAACTTATTGAAAAGCATCTTAAAGAAAGAAGCAACAATGGAAAGATTACATGTTCAGAAGCAAGAAAGATCGCAGAAGATTTGGATGTTCCCTATATTGAAGTTGGAAAGATGGCAAATGAGCTTAAGATAAAAATAAGAAGCTGTGAGCTTGGTTGTTTCTAATGGGAACAATCTTCTTTGAGCTTGCTCTCACTTTATATTTTGCAGGATTTATTCTAAGCATAGTTGGAATAATAAGAAAAAAAAATGATTTAGACAAAGCTGTATTTTTTTTAAGTTTAATAGGTTTTATACTTCATACAGTTTATTTGATTATAAGATATATAAAATCAGGACAAGCACCTGTATTTTCAATGCATGAGGCAAACTCTTACTTTGCATGGAGTATTCTCTTAGTTTCTTTTTTAATTAGTTTTTCTTATAAAGTTAAGGTTTTAAACTTTGGAATAATTCTTAGCTTTTTAATTATGTTTATAGGTGCTTTTTTCCCAAGAGGTATCCCTTCTTTAAAACCAGAGATTAAAAGTTTCTGGATCGATATTCATGCAGTTATGGCTATTTTTGGAATAGCTCTTTTTAGTCTTGCCTTTGTTTTTAGTAGTCTTTATCTTATTCAGGAAAAAGCTATTAAATCTAAAAAATTTAGAGGATTTGAAAGTATTCTGCCAAATCTTGAAATTCTTGATAAAATAAACTATCATCTTATATTTTGGGGATTTCCACTTTATACAATTGCTCTTGTCGTAGGATTTATTAAATATGTTAGCTTAGTTGGTTTTATGTTTGATCCAAAGGAGATATGGAGTTTTCTAACGTGGATTGTATATCTATCCATCTATTATCTCAGGGTAAAAGAAGACTGGAGAAAGAAAAAGGCTGCATATCTTACTATACTTGCTTTTCTTCTTGTAATTTTCGGATTTTTTGGTATAAATCTATTAACAGAGAGTTTTCATAAACCACTATGAGCTTAACAGTTGTTGGACTGAATCATAAGACTGCACCAATTGAAATTAGAGAAAAGCTTGCATTTGGCTCAAAGGAGGCAATTAAGGAAGCTTTAAGAGAGCTTATTCAAAAAGAAAATATTGCTGAGGCAGTTATTCTTTCAACATGTAATAGAGTGGAAATATATGTCTATAGCAATCTCTCTTCTGATAAAGAAAACAGAGAAACCAAATCAATAGAAGAGCTCATTAAAGAATTTATCTCAAAATTTCATAAGATTGAAAAAAGCAGTTTTGAAAATTATTTATATGTATATAAAGACAGACAGGCAGTTGAGCATCTTTTTAAAGTTACCTCAAGTCTTGACTCAATGATTGTAGGTGAACCGCAGATAACAGGACAGGTTAAAGAATCCTATGAGATTGCCTTATCTGAAAGAGCAACTTCACTTATTCTTAATCATCTTATGAATAGAGCACTTTTTACAGCAAAAAGAGTAAGAAATGAAACTCGGATTAGTGAAAATCCAGTCTCTGTAAGCTATGCAGCAGTAGGACTTATTAGAAAAGTCTTTGATGATCTTTCCAAAAAGTCAATTCTTCTTGTGGGTGCTGGTGAGATGGCTGAACTTGCTTTAAGACATCTTATCGGAAATGGAGTAAAGAGTGTTTACATTACAAATAGAACTTTTGAGAGAGCAAAAGAGCTTGCAAAGGAGTTTAATGGTGTAGCAGTTCCTTTCGAAAATCTAAAAGAAAATCTTATAAAAACTGATATTGTTCTTTGCTCAACAGCAGCACCAAACTATGTGATAACCGAAAATATGCTTAAAGAAGTAATGTATTTGAGAAAGTACAAACCCATATTCCTTATTGACATATCTGTTCCAAGAAATATAGATCCATCTTGCAATAATTTAGATAATGTCTATCTTTACAACATAGATGATCTTCAAGCAGTAGTGGATTCAAACATTCTTGAAAGGAAAAAAGAAGCAGAAAGGGCTATGATTATAATAAAAGAGGAAACAGAAAAGTTTTTCCAATGGATTAACTCTCTTGAGAGTGTTCCGGTTATTGTTTCAATTAGAAATAAAGCTGAACAAATAAGACAGGAAGAGCTTGAAAAATTTAAATCTAAGTTTAGAGACCTTTCACCTGAAGTACTTAACTCTATTGATTATCTTACTCAAAGCATTATAAATAAAATAATGCATTATCCGACTGTTGCACTCAAGAATAACTGCGAAAGTAAGGAGATTCTTATATACTCAGCAAGGAGGTTATTTGGAATTGACAACGAGGAGGAATAAATTAATTATAGGCACAAGAGGAAGTAAACTTGCTTTGTGGCAGGCAAACTGGGTTAAAGAAAGACTTAAATTACTTTATCCAGAGATAGATATTGAGATACAAAAAATAAAGACAACAGGTGACAAAATTCTTGATGCACCATTAGCAAAGATTGGTGGAAAAGGTTTGTTTGTAAAAGAGATAGAAGAAGCTTTACTTTCAAAAAAAGTTGATATAGCTGTTCACAGTATGAAAGATGTTCCAATAGAGATTCCAAAGGGATTGCAAATCTCGGCAATATGTGAAAGAGAAGATCCAAGAGATGTTTTTATCAGTAAAGATGGAAAATCTTTAAAAAATATTCAAGCTGGAGCAGTTATTGGAACAAGCAGTCTAAGAAGAACAATTCAACTTAGAGCAATTAGAGATGATTTAATAGTAGTTCCATTAAGAGGTAATGTTGACACTAGAATAAAAAAACTTAAAGAGGGACAGTTCAATGCAATTTTACTCGCAATGGCAGGTTTAAAGAGAATGGGTTTTGAGGATATGGTTACAGAGACAATTTCTGAAGAAGTTATCATTCCAGCAGTTGGACAAGGTGCAATAGGAATTGAAACAAGAGTAGATGATGATTTTATAAATGACCTTATAAAGCCACTAAATCATGAAGATACATCCATCTGCGTTCTTGCTGAAAGAGCCTTTCTCTCAGTTATGGGAGGAGGATGTCAGGTGCCTCTTGCCTGTCATGCAAAGATTATAAAAAATGATGAAAGAAGTAGTTTTATAAGGATAATAGGCATGATAGGAGATCCTGAAGACAAAATCCCAATTATTAAAGGCTTTCGTGAAGGCAGTTTATCTCAAGCACAAAACCTTGGTATAGACCTTGCAAAAGAATTACTTTATAGAGGCGGACAAGAGATAATCAAGAAAATTTACCACAGGGAGAAATTAAGTGAGTAAGGGAAAGGTTTATCTTGTAGGTGCAGGTCCTGGAGATGCAGGATTGATTACACTGAAAGGTTTAAGGGCAATTCAGATGGCTGACTGCATTGTATATGACTTTCATATAAATCCTCGTCTTTTAACCTATGCAAAGGATGGTGCAGAGTTTGTTTATGCTGGTAAAAGAGGAGGACACCATGAGATGAGTCAAGATGAGATAAACTCTATTCTTGTTCAGAAGGCAAAGGAAGGAAAGATAGTATGTAGGCTTAAGGGTGGTGATCCCTTCGTGTTTGGTAGAGGTGGTGAGGAGTTAGAGATTCTCTATGAAGAAGGAATAGATTTTGAAATAGTTCCAGGTGTAAGCTCTGTTATTGCAGTTCCTGCATATGCAGGAATTCCTGTAACCCATAGAAAGGTAGCCTCTGCCTTTACTGTTATTACTGGTAATGAAGACCTTTCAAAACAAGAAAGAATTTTTAATCATATAAAAGCTTCAAATGCTTCAGAAACAATGATTTTTCTTATGTGCGTGAGAAATCTTGAAACAATTACAAATAGGCTTATTCAAGAAGGTTTAAAACCAGAAACTCCATCAGCAATTATTCGTTGGGGAACAAGACCTGAACAAAAGGTAGTAACCGGAACAATATCAGAAATAGCCTATTTGGCAAAGGAAAATAAGATTTCATCACCTGCAATTCTTGTAATTGGTGATGTAGTAAAATTTAGAGAAAAACTAAAATGGTATGAAAAAAAACCACTTTATGGACATAGAATTCTTATTACAAGGCATTTGACAGATGAATATCTCATTCTTGAAGATATGGGAGCAGAGCTTTTTGTATTTCCAACAATAGCTTTTTTACCACCAGATGATTTTACTGAATTAGACAAAGCTATTGAAAATATAGAAAACTATCAATTTATTGTTTTTCCGTCACCAAGAGCAGTTAAATTCTTTTTTGAGCGATTCTTAAGTATTGGCAAGGATGTAAGAAACTTAAAAAATATTTTAATATGTGCAATAGGCAAAGAAACTTCAAGAAATTTAAGAGAGTTTGGTATTAATGCAGACATAATACCTGATGAACATAGTTCAGAGGCATTAGCTAAGAGGCTAAAGGAGGAATTTTTTAGTATTGCTCAAAGCAAATCTGATTTTCAAAGCAAAAGTATTAAAATACTTTATCCCTGTTCAGATATTGCCATGAAGGACTTTGTTGAAGAGTTGAATACCCTTGGTATAAAAGTAGACACACCTATTACATACAAAACTGTAAAACCTACAGAGCATGGTAAAAGGCTTATAAGATTTTTAAGGGAAGGAAAAATAACGATTGCCACCTTTACTTCTCCCTCAAGTTTTTACAATTTACTTGATATTCTTAAGGAAGATGCAAAGGAGATGCTTAAAGAAGTAGTGATTTCTGCGATAGGTAAAACAACAGCAAAGGCAATTCAAAAGGCAGGTTATAAGGTAAGTATAATACCCGAAAAATCAACAATAAAAGATATGGTGGAGGCAATTATAAGATGGGCTCAGCAGAATTAGTTATTGTAGGAGGAGGTATTTCAGGACTTTCTCTGGCTTATTTTTTGCTTAAGAAAAATCCTCAGCTTGATCTAAAGATAATAGAAGCTGAAGAAAAAGTAGGTGGCAAAATAGTTACAGAAAATATTTCAGGATTTTTATGTGAAGGGGGTGTTAATGGTTTTTTAAATAACAAGCCTTCTACACTAAGACTTGCCAGCGAGCTAAATATAGAGCCTATTAAAGGAAGTGAAAGCTCAAAAGTAAGATATCTCCTTATAGATGGAAAGATGATAAAGGTTCCAGAAAATCCTATTAAATTTTTCCTTTCATCAATTCTTTCAATTTCTGGCAAGATAAGAATGCTAAAAGAATACTTTGTTCCACCAGTAAAAGAGCACACAGAGGAGACTGTTGAGAGTTTTGTCACTCGCAGAGTTGGAAGAGAGTTTTATGAAAAGCTGATTGATGCTATGTCCACAGGAATCTATGCAGGAGATCCCTCAAAGATGAGTATGAAAAGCTGTTTTCCAAAGGTTTATTGGCTTGAAAAGAAATATGGTGGACTTATAAGAGGATTAATTGCTCTAAGAAAAGAAAGAAAAGATGTGAAAGCTCAACCATCTGCAGTTCTTATGTCATTTAAGACTGGAATGGCAGAGCTTGTTTATAGTTTAGAGTCTAATCTTTCATCAAAGATAATAAAAGGTAATAGAGTAATTGGCATCACCAAACAAAATAGTTACTACTCTGTTTATCTTGAAAATGGAGATACAGTTGAATCAGAAAAAGTAGTTCTTTCATGTCCTGCCTATGAAACAGCAGATATATTAAAGGAACTTAACAGAGAAATTTCAGATATTTTAAAAACTATTCCTTATCCACCCTTAAGTGTAGTGGCTTTTGGATTTAAAAAAGAGCAGATTGGTTTTGGAACATCTCTTTATGGTTTCTTAATACCGTACAGGGAGAAAAGAAAGATTCTTGGAACTCTTTTTGATTCAAGTATTTTTCCAAACAGAGCACCTGAAGGCTATGTTTTGCTTAGAAGTATGATTGGAGGTAGAAGAGCACCTGAGCTTGCCATGTTATCTGATGAAAATCTTACTGAGACAGTTTTGTATGAATTAAAGAGTATTCTAAATATTAAAGGAGACCCTGAGTTTGTGAAGATATTTAGATGGGAAAAGGCAATTCCCCAGTATGAGTTAGGGCATGAAGAAAAACTAAATCGCATAGATACAATACTTAATAAATTTCCAGGATTATATATTACTGGCAATGCATACAGAGGTGTGAGTGTTAATGATTGTATTGAAAACTCATTAAAGCTTGCCGAAAAAATTTAAAGTTTAATTTTCATAGAAATCAATGTTTCTTGATATTTTTCTTTTTATTTTAAGCGGAGTCTTTTTACGAGTTTTACTTACACTTAAAGGAGTATCACCTGAAAAAATTGATTATTATCGCGACAGAATCAATTATATTGTTTTTTACTATATAATACCCTTTGTATGTTTTAAGACAACCTATACAATGCCTTTTAGTTTAAGTCATTTAAAAGTATCCTTAGTTGCTAATCTTACAATAATAAGCTGTGTTTTAGTTTCTTGGTTAATCTACAAAAAGATAAACTTATTTAGGGAGATAAAGTCTGAGTGTATAGGTGCTTTTATTGTTTGTTCTGCTTTTGGAAATGTTCTCTATATGGGTTTGCCAATATTAACAAAGTTATATGGAAATCAGGGTATGAGTTATGCTTTCACCTATGATCTTTTTGCAAGCACTCCACTTACCTGGACATTGGCAGTGGCTATATGCATGAAGTATGGTAGAGCAAAGAGTATAAAACTAAAAGATTCTATTGTCACAATTATTAAAATTCCTCCTATTTGGGGATTGTTTGCAGGTTTAATATTTAGAGAAATAGCTATAAATATACCTGAGGAATTAATAAATTTAATCAGTTTAGTCTCAAAGTATATTACCTTTCTTATGCTTTTTGTTGTAGGAATATCTATAAAAGCTGTGGCACCAAAAAGGTTTATCTTATCTTTACCAGCAATCTTAGTCAAGGTGGTTATATCACCCCTTTTTGCTTTATTATATGGAAAGATTTTTGGACTTACAGGTATTCCTCTTAATGTCTGTATTGTAGAGGCAGGAATGCCTTCAATGTTACTTAGTATGCTCTTTGCAACGGTCTTTGGAATAGATATGAGAACTTCTATTGAAATGATATTTCTTACAACAGTTTTATCTCTTTTAATATTTGGTTTTTCGTTATTATTCTTTCAATTTTAGAGTATTTCTTCTATAATTATTTAAAATAGGTATAGAG
The DNA here is from genome assembly GCA_025060075.1 of Thermodesulfovibrio sp. Lineage (GTDB taxonomy): Bacteria > Nitrospirota > Thermodesulfovibrionia > Thermodesulfovibrionales > Thermodesulfovibrionaceae > Thermodesulfovibrio. The sequence continues at coordinate 57,635 of JANXCZ010000038.1, read as the reverse complement.
AGTGTTTTTTCAGAAACTAATAGATAAATTGATCAATTCAACTGAAAAATATCATCCTCTTAATCTTAAATACTTTAAACTTATTGTAACTTTGGTAATGATTATACTTCTTGGTATGGTTTTGTTTCTTGGATGGCTTTCCACAAAAAAAATAACTGAAATTGTTACCGAGGATTTTAATCAGCAACAGCTTTTAATGGCAAAGCATGCAGCAAGTCAAATTGAGAACTCTATAGAAATGTTAAAAAGAGAGATAACTCTTCTTAGTCTTTCGCCTGCAATTCAGTATTCTGAAAAACCTGCTCTTATAAACAGAATGAATATAACTTTTTCAAGTGTGAAGCATGAGGGAGTCAAAGAAATCAAATTTATAGAAAATAAAACAAGAAAAATATACACAGTAGCTGAAGATAAAAAATTTGAAATTGAAAAAATAAAGACAGAAGAAGAGGAATATTTAAACTGGGCTTCTAAGAAAGATAATAAAGGAAAGATATTTTTTTCTGAGATTAAAGTCTGTAAAGATTCTGAAAATTCTAGATTTATTATTATGAAAATGATAATACCTGTTTGGCAAATATCCACTGATGAATCTCATCCTGTTGCAACCAATAAATTTTCAGGAGCTATTTTATTTACTATTGATGTAACCTATTTAGTTAGCAAAGTAGCAAAAAAAATTAAGTCTGGTAAAACAGGATATGCATGGATAATAGATAAAAATGGCATATTTTTATATCATGAAGAAAGTAGTTTTATTGGACAAAATGCTTTTGAGGCGAGAAAATTCAAGAAACCGATTATTTCTTTTGAAAGGATAAATGAAATCCAAAGAGATAAGATGTTGAGAGGAGAAGAAGGAACGAGTTGGTATATCTCAGGATGGCATAGAGGGTTAGAGGGACAGATAAAAAAGCTTATTGCTTACGCACCAATAAGAATATCCAATGGAGAGAGAAATATTTTCTGGTCTATGGCTGTTGTTGCACCAATAAGTGATGTAGAAGGAGCAATTCATTCTATACAAAGTCAACAAATGTTGCTTCAAGGAATAATTATCGTAGTTATTTTATTTGGAGGAATTTTTGTAAACTTTATTCTTGTTACATGGTCAAACATTCTTGAAAAAGAGATTATAAGAAAGACTACAGAGCTTAAAAAAACGGAGGAAAGATATAAAAACTTAGTGGAAAATGCAGAGGATATTATCTTTACGGTAGATATGGAAGGAAGAATAATCTCAATGAATAAATTTGGAAAAGAATTTTTTAATAGACATGAATCTGAAATTGTTGGACAGAATATATCTAATATTTTCATTCCAGATGGAGTTCTTCTAGCAATAAATATAAAACATATATTTAAAACAGGAGAAAGTAAACAACTTACCCATAGAGTTACTGTGGACAGTAAAGATTTTTGGTTGAACACCAATCTTAGAGCTTTAAAGGATGACAAAGGTAATATATACTCTGTTCTTGGCATAGCTCGTGATATTACAGATAGAAAAAAAATGGAAGAACAGAGTTACTATACGGAAAAATTAGCTTCCTTAGGAATACTTTCAGCGGGAGTTGCGCATGAGATAAATAATCCTCTCACAATAATTCTTGGATTTACTGATATCTTACTTGAAAAAATAACGCCTGATTCTGAGCAGTATGAACTTTTAAAGACAATTGAAAGACATGCTACTAATGCAAAAAGAATTGTAGAACAACTTCTAAGTTTTGCGAGGCATAAAGAGCCAAAAAAAGAAAATGTAAACATTAATGAATGCATAGAGACAGTGCTTTCAATTATGAATAATACATTTAAAATAAGTAACATTCAAGTAAATAAGAATTTACAAGAAGACTTACCAACTACAGTTGGTTATCCAGAGGAGTTACAACAGGTGTTTTTTAATATAATTAACAATGCAGTTCATGCTATGCCAATGGGAGGAGTTCTTTCTGTTTCAACTCATTGTAAGGACGAATGGATTGAAATACTAATCTCTGATACAGGAACAGGAATTAAAAGAGAATACAGACATAAGATTTTTGATCCTTTCTTTACAACAAAGGAGCCAGGTAAAGGAACAGGCTTAGGTCTTTGGGTTTCTTATAATATCATAAAAGAACATAATGGTATTATTAATTTTGAGACTAAAACTAAAGAAGAGTCAGAAAAAACAGGAACGACTTTTATAATAAAATTACCCAAAATATCCTCAACTAACGAAGAATTTGATTAAGGTTCAAAAATAGTTTAGACAAATGGAATAAAAAAGGATTGCTAAAATATCTATTTTGCAAAAAATATCTGAATTTATGAAGCTTTCCATGTTGCCCCTGCAAGACAGTAATATGAAAATTCAATGAACATCTTAAAAAGTGGAAAAAGAAAATGGATATCAGTGATGATTATTGTATTAACTTGTTATTCTCTATATTGATTGCTGATGCGTGTGATATTATTGGTGGTAAAAAGCCTTATGCGCCTGCTTTTTTAATTAAAATTAGTATCATGCTTTAGTTATAACCTGATGTATTGGTGCAGTAAGATGCTTTATTATTAAGCCTGCTATTATAGCTGCTAAAGTAAGAGGTACTTTTTTAATGATTTCACCAATTTTTGATGATGTTAAAAATGGATTAGAGTATGAAGATGCTCTATTTAATAAGCTTCTTAAGTTTTCGTCCTACTTTATCCTTAAACTGTCAAAAGTAATAGAGCCTTTCAAAGGAAAACAATTCAATACTACAATAAAAATATAATTCTAACAATGCTACTAAAATAGTCGAAAAACTTTTTATGACAGCTTAAGTTATAGTGGAACAAAAAGATAAATCTTTGATTATAAAATGAGACTTAGGAAGTGTTCTTAATTAAAACACTAGTAAGAGACTTTGATCTCATATATAAAAGCAAAGGCGAAGAAATCAGGAATATTTATGGTTATGATGAGAAAAAAGTTTAAGAGACTGTTTTATATCCTTAGAGCAGATGAGTAAAATCAAAAGAACTATTTGAAGAATCTAAAATAGTAGAAGAAGTCAATAAAAAAGCGTTTTAAACTGCCTAAAACTTCTATAAGATTGAAGCATTAAAAGTTTCTGAAAAGGCTTTAATTATGGCTATCCCTCTTATTGGATATGTAGTTTATACAATTTGGGAGATATTCTATGTATCACCTATTTGAAGGAATAGGCCTTACAGCTAAGCAACCAAAGATTAAAAGGGAAATTTAAGACTGAAAAAAACTCAATTTCAAAAGGAAGGCGTCCTTTTTATTTTAAAAGATTTTCTTTCCAAAATAAGCTATAATTAAAATATTATGGGTTTTTTTGATTTCTTTAAATCTAAAGATAAAAAACATGACAGAAAAGAAGACCTGAAGAGGATTCTCAGAGAAAAATATACATATTTTGAAAATCTACTTACTACTAATAACCATGTTCTTAGCCTAATGGCTGATTTGGAAGAAAAGTTCTCCGGAGAGTATCTTTTTGATATTCACTACCTTAATACCACAATCAATGATATATCAGAAGGAGTTTTAAAGGTTATTCGGAATTTAAATGCTCTTACAGATAATAAATATTCAGAATTAGAAAAGATCTATAATGAAATTAAAGATAAAATTGAAAAACAACTAAGTTCAAAAATAGAAATTCCAATAACAGAGTTTGTTTTGCCATTAGAAGTTCTAAATAAAGAAACAATAAATATCGCTGGTGGTAAAACATCTAATCTTGCTGAACTCAAGAATATATTAGGATTGCCTACTCCAGAGGGTTTTGCTATAACATCTTATTCATTTATGAAATTTTTATCGCATAATAATTTAATTGATAAAATTTCTGCTATTGTTCAAGAGATAGATATTAGGAATATTGACGAATTAGAAGAAAGTAGTAAAAAAATTCAGAAAATGATTATAAATTCAGAGATTCCTGAAGAAATGATAAGAAAAATACAATCAGCCTATGATGACTTATGTAAAAAAACAGGTAAAAATTGTAACGTTTCAGTAAGAAGTAGTGCTATCTATGAAGACTCTTATTTTAGTTTTGCAGGACAGTATTCTTCTTTTTTAAATGTTACAAGGGATTCGATTATTCAAAAATACAAGGAAGTTGTTGCTAGCCTTTTTAATCCAAGCGCAATTTTTTACTATAAAACAAAGGGTTTTTCTGAAAAAGAGATGGTTATGGCGGTCGGAGTTTTTGAAATGATAAATGCCCGTGCTGGTGGAGTTATGTATTCCCAGGACCCTAATAATCCAGAAAATAGAAGAATAATTATTAATTCAGTGAAAGGATTGGGAAAGCTCGTTGTAGATGGCACAGTAAAGCCAGATGTTTTTATTGTAGATAAAGACAGTCTTTTCATTATAGAAAAGATAAAAGGTCAACAATCTAAAATGTTGATATGTAGTTCTTATGAAGGATTAGAAGAAATTAATATTAGCGATGAAGATGCAGAGTTTTCTCTTTCAGAAGAACAGGTTATCAAATTGGCAAGAATGGCTATAAAAATAGAAGAACACTATGGAAGACCGCAAGATATTGAATGGGTAGTAGATGGGGAAAATAATATATATATACTCCAAACAAGACTTTTAAAAATAAGAGAAAAGAAACCTACTAAAGTTTTACTTCCAACACGCATAAAGGGATATAAAATTCTAATAGATAAGGGAGTTACTGCCTGTAAGGGAGTTGGATACGGTAAGGTTTTTATCTTAAAAGATGAAGATGAACTCGAACAATTTCCTGAAGGGTATGTTTTAGTAGCAAAACATACCAATCCAAAATATGTAGTAGTAATGAACAAAGCCTCAGCAATTATTACTGATATTGGAAGTCAAACAGGACACATGGCATCTTTATCAAGAGAGTATAATGTACCCACAATACTTAATACCGAAGTTGCCACAAAGATACTAAAAAACGGACAAGAAATAACAGTTGATGCTACAAATTGTGTTATATATGAAGGAAAAGTGGAAGAATTAATAAAAACTGCTAAAAAAAGTGAAGATTTATTTAAAGAAACAACCATATATAAAACTCTTGAAAAGGTTATAAAATTAATAGTACCTCTTTATCTTGTTGATCCCAAATCTGCAGACTTTAAACCTGAAAACTGCAAAACCTTCCATGACATAACAAGATTTTGTCATGAGATGGTCATGCAAGAGATGTTTACAATGTGGAACAAATATGACCCTGAGATACATGCAATTAATCTTGTAGCTGGAATTCCAATTGGCGTTTTAATTCTTGATATAGGAGGAGGATTAAAGGAAGGACTAAAAAGAGCAACTCCAGATGATATTCTTTCTATTCCTTTACAGGCAGTGTTAAGAGGAATGACAAGTATGAAATGGCCTGAACCGCCTCCTGTAGACGCGAAGGGATTTGTTGAGATGATTGCTCATTCAGTATCTATTCCAGAGGAAGAATTAATGGAGATAGGTAAAAAAAGTTTTTGTATAGTTACCAAAAATTATATGAATTTTAGTATAAGGTTGGGCTACCATTTTTCAATGATAGAAGCCTATGTTGGAGAAAATTTAAATGATAATTATATTAAATTTTTCTTCAAAGGAGGAGGTGCTGCGATAGACAGAAGACTGCGAAGAGTTAAGCTTATCTCAAACATACTGAAAAGAATGGGCTTTAGGGTATTTACGAAAGAAGATGTAATAGATGCAATTTTAACAAAATATGATATGGCTACAATAGAAAAAAATCTTGAAATACTTGGAAAACTTACGGCTTACACAAAACAACTTGATATGGCTTTATTCAATGATGCTGTAACTCAGATATACACAGATGACTTTATAAATCAACACTTAAAAGATATCTAATCTTTCAGTTTCCTGTTGTTAATTTAAGCTTATCTTTTAACATTCTATTTTCTTTTTGCACTTTTAACCATTTTAAAGCTTTTTCTATGGTAAAAAGAATTTGTTCCTTTTTAAATGGCTTTGTTATGAAATCAAAGCCTCCTTTTTCAATAGCCTCAGTGGCTGAATCGATAGTACCATAGGCAGTAATAATAACTACTGGAATATCTTCATCTTTCTTTTTTACTTCTTCAAGAAGTTGTAGTCCATCTAATCCTGGCATTTTTAGATCAGTTATTATCAAGTCAAAATCTATTGTTTTTATTAGTTGAACTGCTTCTATTGGATTATTTGTGGTTATTATTTCATAAGGTGTTTTTTCTTTTAAGATCATAGAGAGTAGTTTTAACATGTCTGGTTCATCATCGACAATTAAAATTTTTTCTGCCAATTTGGTTTCCTCCTTTTATGATTTTTGTTAATTTTATATAATATAATCCTCTGTTTTGGCAAGAATTTTCAATATGGTACTGCAAAATCTTATATTTTATAGAGTAATGCAATAACAGTAAACTACTACTTTTAAATCTTTAGTGGTCAAGGATGAGAATATTTGTAAGAAAACTGTTGATGCTAAAACTGTGGTTATGCATGCTGATAACTTAAGTGAAGACTTAGAAATTGAAGAAAATAAACATATATGAAGATTTTGTGGTGTATTGAAAAAATCCCTTTTTAATACAAGCAATTAAATATATGTCCTAAATTACTCAAGAAAGATCTGGAGAGTCAGAGCTTTTTTTGAAATTTTAGATAAAAAGTGTAGAATAAAAATAGCTAAAATATATACTTTTTTGAAATAAGTTTATTGAAAAAGAGATTCAGCGTTATTTTTTAACTTACCAGAAAATCATCCAGTTATATTAGTAACTCAAAAGATTTTTTTAGGAGAGACAGTTGTTCTTCTGAATAAGATTTACACAAGAGATGATTCAGATAAATTACTCATTGCGTTCCAGAGAAAGTTATAATAATTATCTCACCTATCAAGAATTTCTCTAAAAATTTATAAAAACATGTTATAGTATTAAATGTTTTGTTTTAAACTTTTATGAATCTCTGGAGGTGGAAGATGACAGAAAGGAAGGTTGTAAAGGACATAATGCTGGAGTTGTTTGAATATCCTCACATTCCGTATTGGTTCAGTATTGAACAAGTGATAAAAGTAATAAAAGCCTCTTTTTTTCAGTCTCAAAAACATACAGACCCACTTGTAGTACTTGTATTTGATGAAAAATATAATCTTCTTGGCACAGTAACTCCGAAAGATGTTTTAAGAGGAATTTTATCTTCAAATAATAATTCAGCAGTGATATCAGATTTTTCACTAGGACAAAAAACAGAAATTGATTGGGAAAGCCTTTTCAATGATAGTTCTAAAGGTTTTCTTCAAAAACCTGTGAGTGAAGTGATGGTTCCTGCAAAACATTTTGTTGATCCTTCAGATTCAATCTTCAAAGCAGCTTACTTAATGATTAATTTTGACTTACCTGTTTTACCTGTGATTGAAGACAAAAAAAAACTTTTAGGTGTAGTAAGAATATTTGAAATATTTGAGATAATTTCAGATGAAATGATAAAAAAATAAATATTACAGCATGATTTCTGTTTTATGCAGAGAGGGTAATAGATATGAATAAGAAGATGGTTACCTTTTTTATTCTTTTTGTGCTTTGGTGTATTTTTTCTGGAATGTTTGATATTTTTCATTTGTCACTCGGAGTGATATCTTGTTTAATAATTACGTTAATCTCAGGAGATTTATTGTTTAGTAGCGAAAAAATTACAAAATCTCATATAATAGATGGATTTAGATTTATAAAATATATTCCTTGGCTATTTTATCAGATAGTTATTGCAAATATTCATGTTGCTTACTTAGTATTACATCCTAAAATGCCAATAGAACCTTTTGTGCTTGAATACAAAGCTAAACTTAAAAAAGATATATCAAAAGTTGTATTTGCAAACTCTATAATTCTTACACCTGGAACTATAACTATGGACATTACTAAGGATAATATTTTTATAATCCACTGCATCAGTAGAAAAGTTGCTGAAGATTTGCTTACTGGAGAGATGGAAAGAAGGGTTGCTAAGATATTTGGAGAAGATATTAAAATTGATAGAAAATAAATAATGGAAAACTTCTTCGTATTAACAATAATAGTTCTGGGGATAATGGTTATTTTATGCCTTTATCGTGCTATATTTAGTCCTACAATTATGGATAGAATTGCCGCAGTGGGAGTTATTGGAACTAAAACTACATTAATTCTTGTTTTGCTAGGAGTTTATTATAAAAGAATAGAAATGTTTGTTGATATTTCTCTTGCTTATGCTCTTCTTAACTTTATAGCTACACTTGCAGCTTCTAAGTTTTTTAGGCTTAGAAAAAGTATAAAACCGGGAACTAAATTTTTAAAAGACAGGGAGAGTGGGAAATGATAGATTTAGATTTTATTATAAATCTCTTTATAATCATAATTGTAGTTATAGGATTATTCTTTTTTTTCACTGCCACTGTTGGGCTTTTAAGATTTCCAGATTTCTATTGCAAACTTCAAGCAACAGGGAAAGGAGATACTCTCGGTGCAGTATTGGTTCTTTTGGGAGTAGTAGTTTACATACTTAAAGAGGATTTTTCTTTTAGCACAATACTTGTTTCTATAAAAATTTTCTTTATAATTTTTTTCATATTTCTTGCTAATCCTACAGCAACTCATGCTTTGACAAAGGCTGGATTAGACAGTGGAGTAATTCCTATAAAAAAGGAGGATTTAAAGAAATGACATGGATAATGGAAATACTAATATTAACTATTCTTCTAATATGTGCCTTAGCAGCTATTCATGTTAAAGATTTATTAAGTTCTGCAATACTTTTAGGTGCCTACAGCTTTCTTATGTGCATTTTATGGGCAGAAATGGGAGCTGTTGATGTGGCTTTTACAGAGGCTGCTGTTGGTGCTGGAATTAGTACTGCCTTTTTTATAGGTGCAATTTATCAAACAACAAGAAGGACAAAAGATTGAAGCTTTTTGCTTTAATGATAGTTATACTCACAGGTGCTGTACTTATATACAGCACCCTTGATATGCCAGACTGGGGAGATCCTAACTCTCCAGCAAGCCTACATGTGTCACCACGTTATATTGAAAAAACAATTGAAGAAACTGCTACTCCAAATGCTGTGACTTCAGTTCTTGCAGACTACAGAGGATATGATACCTTAGGAGAAACAACGGTAATATTTACTGCTGCTGTTGTATGTATTCTGCTTTTAAGGAGATTTGAAGATGATAAGACTTTATGATGATCTAATAATACAAACAGTTTGTAGGATTATGATTCCTCTTATTCAGCTTTTTGCTTTTTATGTTATTGCACATGGACATTATAGTCCAGGTGGAGGATTTCAAGGAGGATGTATCTTAGGTGCATCATTTATTCTAATGGTAATTGCCTATGATATAAACTGGATGAAAAGAAGGTTTTCAGAGAAAAAAAATATTCTCTTAATAGCCTTAGGAGTTCTTATATATGCGTTAGTTGGAGTTTTGTGCATACTGTTAGGAGCAGAGTATTTAAACTATGGAATTCTTCATAAGATTATTCCAACTGATTCTGTTAAGGTTCGCGCTTTAGGCACTTTAATTATAGAGATTGGTGTTGGAATTACTGTAATGGCTGTTATGGTATCCATATTCCTTAATCTTACAACCCTTGGTAAACATGAAAAAGGAGAAGTCTAAATGGAGACAGTTATTGGTAAATATAACTATTGGATTTACATAGCTCTTATGATGATAGGATTTTATGCCATGATAGCAAAAAGGAATCTGGTAAAAAAAATTGTAGGAATGAATATATTTCAGACTGCAATAATACTATTTTTCATATCAACAGCCTATAAAAAAGATGCTACAATACCTATTTTAATTAAATCTCAAGAAGTCATAGATCCAGCACAATATATTAATCCTTTACCTCATGTGCTTATGCTTACTGCCATAGTGGTAATGGTAAGTACATTTGGTGTGGCCCTTGCCGTTATTATGATGCTTTATAACCAGTATAAAACTCTTGATGAAGATGAAATAATTGAAATTCTAAGAAAGAAAAAATGAATCTGTCAGAGCACTCCTCAATATTAATCGTTGTTATTCCTTTAATTGCCTCATTTGTTAATATATTTTTAAATTTTCTTCAAAGGAAACTTTGTTATCCTTTTTTTGTATTGGTTTTAGGTATATGTGTAGCCCTTTCAATTGATATATTATACCAAGTTATTAACTTCGGAATAATAAGATACAGACTTGGTGGCTGGATGCCTCCATGGGGAATTGAATATGTGATAGATCATTTGAATGCCTATTTACTTGTCATAGTTTCATCAATGAGCTTTATTGTAGCTATTTACTCTAAGGAGAGTGTAAAAAAGGAGATTCCAAAATCAAAACTACCTTATTTCTACTCTACATACTTACTTCTTGCAACAGGATTATTTGGAATAACAGTCACTGGAGATATCTTTAATCTTTATGTCTTTCTTGAAATAGCCTCTCTTTCAGCATATGCTTTGGTAGCCATTGGAGAGAAACGCTCTGTTCTTGCAAGTTTTCACTATATAATAATGGGTACTATAGGAGCTTGTTTTTATTTGTTGGGAGTAGGATATATCTATATCATTACAGGTTCATTAAATATTAGTGATCTTACACGACTTCTACCATCTCTTTATGAATCAAAAGTGACTCTCACAGCTTTAGCATTTTTTATAGTAGGTATTGGAATTAAAATAGCCCTATTTCCACTTCATAGATGGCTGCCAGACTCATATACCTTTGCACCTTCTGCTGTTAGTGCTTTTGCTTCAGCCACTGTAACAAAGGTTGGTATATATGTTTTAATTAGAATATCCTTTACACTTTTTGAGCCAAGATTCCTAATAGAGATGACTCCTCTTTCAAATATTCTTATATGGTGGTCAACAATAGCAATATTTTTTGGTAGTCTCATTGCAATAGGGCAGAAAGACTTTAAGAGAACTCTTTCTTATATATTGATTACAGAGATAGGATATATGGTATTTGGTATAAATATAGGGAATAAAGAAGGATTTATAGGTGCTGTTTTACACATACTGAATGATTCATTAATGATTGGTTGTCTATTTATGATTGCAGGAGGAGTATTTTATAGAATTGGTTCAAGAAATATTGAAGACTTTAAAGGACTTAACAGAAATATGCCGATCACAATGGCATCATTTACCATAGCAGCTTTATCTATGATAGGAATTCCTCCTACTGCAGGATTTTTTAGTAAGTGGTATTTAATAGTAGGTGCTATCAAGGCAGGATACTTGGTTTCTACAGCCGCTCTTATTTTTAGTAGTTTAGTTAATGCACTCATATTTTTCAGAATTCTTGAAAAAATTTACTTTACAAAAAATGATAATACTTTCATGTATAACTTTCGGGAATTACCTATAAGCATGATGATTCCAATAGTTATAACAACCTTAGCAATTTTAATGATAGGATTTTACAGTGGAGAGATTATTTCATCTGTGATTAGATTTAGTTTGCCAAAGGGATTTTAGATTTATGGAAACAATTATTTCAATAAAACCTATACTGGCAATAACAGTATCAGCATTATCAGCTTTTCTCATAGCAATAACTGGTGAAAAATTAAGAAATCTGAGAGAGACATGGAGTATTCTTGCCTCTATTTTAAAATTTTTGGTAGTTGTCTCAATGTTACCAGATATTCTGTGTGGTAAAGTAATTGAATACTACTTATTTAAAATAACATCTGAGCTTATTTTACATTTTAGAGTTGATGCCTTAGGGTTATTTTTCGCAATGACAGCATCTTTTCTTTGGATTATTACTTCTTTTTACTCAATAGGATATATGCGTGGACTTAATGAACATAAACAGACTCGTTATTTTGTTTATTTTGCAATAACTCTTTCTGCTACAATGGCAGTAGCTTTTTCAGCAAATATTTTTACTGCTTTTGTCTTTTATGAAATTATAACGATAGCTACATATCCTCTTGTGGCTCATAAAGAAACTGAAGAAGCAAAGAAAGGTGCCAGAAAGTATCTGGCCTATTTACTTAGTACTTCTGTGGCATTTCAACTTACAGCAATTGTATTTACTTACTGTCTTTCAGGAAATCTCTATTTTTCAAAAGGAGGACTCTTAAGTAGTGATATTTCTTCCTCATTGTTAACAATTACTTTTCTTCTTTATATTGCAGGAATTACAAAAGCTGCTATAATGCCACTTCATAGTTGGCTTCCTGCAGCAATGGTTGCACCTACACCTGTAAGTGCGCTTCTTCATGCTGTAGCTGTAGTAAAGACTGGCGTATTCATGATTATAAGAGTTGTTTTTTATATATTTGGCGTTGATCTTTTAAAAAGTCTTAATTTAGGAACAGTACTTGCTGTAGTTGCATCTTTTACTATAGTGGCAGCTTCCGTTATAGCTTTAAGACAGGATAACTTAAAACTAAGACTTGCCTATTCAACAGTAAGCCAGCTTTCCTATATTGTACTTGGTGCAGCTCTTCTTAGTCCTTCAGCACTAAAAGGAAGTATATTTCATATTGTAGCCCATGCCTTTGGTAAGATTACTCTATTTTTTACTGCGGGAGCAATATATGTAGCAACTCGTAAAACAAAAATAAGCGAACTTGATGGAATAGGAAAAAGAATGCCTCTTACCATGGCGTCATTTACAGTAGGAGCTGTCTCAATGATAGGAGTTCCACCTTTTGCAGGATTTATTAGTAAGTGGTATCTTAGTGTTGGTGCTATTGAGTCAGATGAGCTCTTTGTATTGGTTATTTTAGCTATAAGTACAATATTAAATGCTTGTTATTTTATGCCAATAGTTTATGCAGCTTTTATGAAAGAATCAAAGAATAATGAATATAATGGAATAAATGAAGCTCCGATTCTTGTCTTAATTCCAACAGTTTTGACTGCGGTTTTAACATTGTTGATATTTTTATATCCAGATCTTTTTATGAAGCTGATAATGTTAATAGTGAATCAGACTTTAGGGGGATGACATGAAAAGAGCTGATCCTCTGTTTTTGAAGATTTTTTATGTAATTTTTGCAATTGCTTTTCTTTATTTAGTCTATATTCTTCTTAATACCCTTTAAGGAGGTTTAAGTAATGAAAAGATACTTTTTTGATAGTCCGAAAAATGTAAAAATCTTTTTTATGGTTTTTTACTTATTCTTAGTATTTTCTTTAGTTGCTGAATTTTTCATACATAAACATATTTATTTTTCATGGGAAGATTATCCTTTCTTTTATGCGTCTTTTGGTTTTGTTGCTTTTGTTTTTCTTATAATGGTTTCAAAACACATTTTAAGACCAATAGTTAAGAGGAGAGAGGATTACTACAGTGATTAGTCCAATTCCTCCTGCAATATTATTTATACTTGGTGCTTTTCTTATTCCTTTTTTAAGAGGTAAACTTTTAAGTATTTATTTATTGTCTTTGCCAGTTTTAGGCTTTATTAATTTTATAAATCTTCCTGAAGGTGTTCATTACATTATTAATTTTTTGGAGTATAAACTCATTCTTGTCAAAGTTGATAAAATTAGCATATTTTTTGGGTATATCTATCATATAATCACATTTATTGCACTATTTTACTCACTACATGTAAGAGAGACTGCTCAACATATAGCTTCTATTGTATATTCAGGTGCAGCATTAGGAGTGGTTTTTGCTGGCGATTTACTTACTCTTTTTATATTTTGGGAAATGATGGCATTCAGTGCCTTTTATCTCATATGGGCATCAAGAACAAGGGAATCCTATGGTGCAGGCTTAAGATATCTATTAGTTCATATAGTTGGAGGATTATTTCTATTATTTGGAGTTGTAATACGTTACTATGAAACAGGCTCTTTAAGCTTTGGTTATATTGGACTTGATGGATTAAGTTCTTGGTTAATATTCTTAGGATTTGGAATAAACTGTGCTTTCCCAGGACTTCATGCTTGGCTACCTGATGCCTATCCAAAGACAACACCTACAGGCGGAGTTTTTATGTGGACTTTTACTACAAAGACAGCTATTTATGTTCTTGCAAGAGCCTTTCCAGGAGAGGAAATTCTCATATGGATTGGTGCTATCATGACAGTTTTCCCTATATTTTTTGCGGTTATTGAAAATGACTTAAGAAAAGTACTTTCATACAGTCTAATAAACCAACTTGGATATATGGTTACAGGAATAGGAATTGGTACTCAACTTTCTCTTAACGGAACATTTTCACATGTTTTTTGTCATATTCTATATAAAGCTTTACTTGTTATGTCAATGGGAGCTGTAATCTATAGAACAGGAAAAATTAAATGCACTGACTTAGGAGGACTTTACAAGAGCATGCCTCTTACAGCCCTATTTTGCATTATAGGTGCTGCATCAATATCTGCTTTTCCACTATTTAGCGGATTTGTAAGTAAATCAATGGTAGTTGAAGCCTCTGCCATAGAAGGATTAATACCAATCTGGTTTATGCTCACCTTTGCCTCTGTTGGTGTACTTGAGCATGCAGGAATCAAAGTTCCCTATTATGCTTTCTTTGCTCATGACTCAGGAATAAGAACTAAAGAGTCTCCTCTTCATATGCTTATTGCTATGGGAATTACAGCATTTCTATGCATCTTTATAGGAGTTATGCCAAGTTTTCTTTACAGTCTTCTTCCATATCCTGTAAATTTTGAACCTTATACTGCCTCTCATATAGTATCAACAACTCAACTTTTGTTGGCTGGAATACTTGCTTATGTACTTCTTATGAAAGCAGGAGTTTTTCCTGAAGAAATGAGGTCTACCAATCTTGATTTGGATTGGTTTTACAGAAAAGGAGCTCAGGCTTTCGTATGGTTTATTAATAACCCTGGTGCTCATATTATGCAGAGATTAAATACAATATTTTTCGTCAAAATCCCAAATTTCTTGGGATGGTTCACAAAAAATCCTCTTTTAGCAGTAAAAATTCTTATTGATTCCATAATTCTTGCCTTTTCAATTCCTGAAAAAAGAAGAAAGATTAAAGCTCGTTTAAGGACTGAAAAATTAAAATATCCGGGTGATCCTTTATTACCTATGCCAGTTGGTGTTCTTGTTTTATGGTCTATATTCTTTCTTTTGCTTTATTTGATCATTTATTACACAAGAGGCTATATGTAGAGAATAAAATTTATGATATTATGATATAATATTTGAACAATTATGATATTAGGTAAACTTTTTGATAAATACTTTAAAGAGGAAGATTTTATAAAGCTTTCGTCGGAAAGATTAAAGGAATTTGGATTTAACTATCATAATACAATAGCAGGTGTTTGTCTTTGCAGAGATGAGATATGTCAGAGTATTCTTACAGAGGTAAAAAAGTATTGGGGAGATTTTTTTAATTTTTCAAGTTTTGCAGGAATCTATATATCTGGACAAATAGGTTTAAAGGTTTTCTTAAGCCATCTTCCTGAGGCAAAAGAAAGAAGATGTCTTCTTTATTTGTTTACCCATATAGGAATAGATAAAGATGGAAATTTAGGATTCTGTAAAAGAAAGGGTATAGAAAAATCAACTGCTTGTGGAGCTCTTATATTATTTCTTAATACATTGTCAAACATTGACAAAGAAAAGGAAAATTCAGAATTAAATCTTGTTAACCAAAAGCTAAGAAGGGAGATATCTGATAAAATTCCTGATCTTATGGAACTAACTAAAATAACTCTTCGTATAAGCTTTAATGAGATTGAAAAAACTATGGAGGCTCTTGCTAAATCAGATGAAATTACTTATGCTATTGTTTCAGGGATACAGGTACATTATTTAGATAAAAACTATGTCGTACCGATGGATTCATTTATTTTTATGAATAATAAAAAAATCAGTTTGGAGTTTTAGTATGGAAAATGTTTTTAAGAAAATATTGCTTCCTGTGGACAAAAGTGAAAACTCAAAGAAGGCAATAAGGTTTGTAAGTTCATTATTGAAATCTATTGAAGAAAAAGAGATAGAAGTTATCCTTATTAATGTAATTCCTCCTGAAACCATTAGTGAAAAACTTAAAAATGTAGATTTTAAAATGGTAATTATTCAAGATAAGGTTTTTGCTGACAAACTTGTAGAAAATTACATTAATGAACAAATTATGCCATTTTTAAATGATTACGAAAGATACATAAGAAGTATAGGTTTCTTAGGACCTATAAAAAAACAGGTAGAGATAGGAGATCCTGGCAGTAAAGTTATAGAAATATCAACCACTGAAGATATCAAAACAGTCATGCTTGCCCGTAGGGTAATGTCAAAGTTTAAGAAGATAATTCTTGGTAGTGTGTCAGAAAAAATACTTTACGGACTTTTAAATCAGAACATATACATAATAGGACAAAAAGTTTCAGAGGACAAACCTATAGGTAAGATTCTTATTCCTGTTGATGGTTCTGAGTACTCAATGAAGGCTGTTGAGCATGTTGTATCTCTTGCTAAGGTTGTTAAAAACATAGAAAAAATAACTATTTTAAGAGTAATAAATGTATCATTATACCTTGAAAGACTTAGACAAGGAATTGATCCAGAGATGGAAGCAGAAGAAATTCTTATTGCATCTAAAAGAAAATTTACTAATGAGGGAATACCATCAGATTTAGTAATTACGAAAAGTGCTGTTGGTTTTCCTAAGGATGAGATTATCAGAGAAATTCAAGAAGGTAACTATGACCTTATCGTAATGGGACGTAAGGGGCGTTCTGCAATTAAAGATATTATTTTAGGTGGTGTAAGTACAACAGTTTTGAATAACTGTTTTGAACAAACTGTCGCAATAATCAATCAATAGTGAATCTTTTCATTTCAGGTTGGGCAGGTTTTAAAGAAGCCTTAGGATATATACCAGAAGACTGGCATTTTATAAATCCCTTCATTGATTTAGATGAAAAAGAGATAATAAACATTCTAAAGTATAAATCAGGTAATACAGTGGTAGGATGGTCTACAGGAGGACATATTATTTTGAAAAATCTGTTGTTTTTTTCTGAAAGATTCAGAAAAATTATAGTTATTGCAGGATTTAGAAAATTCACTTATTATGTCAAGCCAAGAATTATAAGTAGAATGATACAAAAGATGCAGACAGAACCTGAAATAGTTATAAAGGATTTTCTAGTTAATGCTGGATGTAATCCTTTATTCCCTGAGAAAGTTGACTACAAAAAGCTAATTAATGGTCTTGAGTTTCTTCTTTCTTCTGAAGTATCTTATTTACAGTCTGAAATAACAAATCTTATTCTTATTCAGGGTATAAACGATAAAATCTTGCCAATAAATGCTTTAGAAGATTTAAAAATTCTATATCCTTATGCTAAAACTTTCTTGATAGCAAAATCTCACTGGATAGGTTTTGAAGAGATATTAAAAATAAAAGCCTCAGGTTAATGCCTGAGGCTTTTATTTTTAATCCTTTTGTTTTACAATAACATGTGCAGGTCTCTTTGCGATAACAGGTATCTGTACGTCAAATTTTTCAAGTAAAATGCCAATTAAAAAGAGTGCTAAACCTATAAATGTCCAATATCCCGGTGCCATCATTATTAATCCACCAGCTATGTAAAGGACTCTTTCAAGTGGAGTGGAAGGTTTTGTCCAATAACCTAAGACGCCCGCTTCAATGGCAAACATAGCAACAAAGGCACCGATGAATATAAATAATATTTCCCATGGAGAACCTTTCATTAAGTAGGCTGGAACAAATATGAAAAAGAATGGCATTATGTATCCACCAATTCCTAACTTCATAGAATACCAAGCAGCTCTTAACCAACTGCCTCCAGCTATTGCAGTTGTTGTAAAGACCGTTATACATACAGGTGGAGTTAAACCAGACTTAATGGCAAAATAAAAAATGAATAAATGTGCAGCAAGAGGATTTACTCCCATCTGTTGAAGTGCAGGAACCAAAACAGCAGCAGCTATAACATAGGCAGCAGTTGTTGTCATTCCCATTCCAAGAATTATTGCTGTAAGCATTGTTGCTATAAGAGCAAGATAAACATTATATCCAGATATTTCAATTATTATCTCTGAAACTTTCACTCCAAATCCTGTTAAAGATATCAAGCTTACAGCAATCTGAACACATGCCATCATTATCATGAGCCATGCTAAAGCTTTTACAACTCCCTCAAAAAGTCCTCCCCATATAGCCTTTATTCTGTTTAAAATTTCCCTTCCTTTTAGAGGTCCTCCGAAAAATGTGTAATAAACAACTGATACAACAATTGCCCATGCTGCACATATTTGTGCTGGGAAGAACATGAAAAGTAAAACACCGAGAGTACCTATAGGAAGTATAAAGTTTAAAATTTTTTGTGGTTTTAGAATAGTTTTCAAATCTGGCATTAATTCCTTAGGAAGCTTACCCATACCTGTTCTGCCTGCTTCAATCCACACACCAGCTGCAATACCTGCAAAATATATCAAAGCTGGAATTAGTCCAGCTATCATTATGTGTGCATATGGAATATTGAGAAACTCTGCCATTATGAAGCATCCTGCTCCCATAATAGGAGGCATTATCTGTCCACCAGAGGATGCTGCTGCTTCTACAGCAGAGGCAAACGCACGGGAGAATCCAAATTTTTTCATAAGAGGAATTGTAAAAGACCCAGTGGTTGCTGCATTTGCTACAGATGAGCCACTAAGCATTCCAAAGAGAGAGCTTGATATTACTGCTACATGTCCAGGTCCACCTCTTATTTTTCCGCCAAAATATGTTGAAAGCTCCATAACAGTTGAACCAACACCGGTAGCAAATAGGATAGGACCAAAAATTATAAAAGGAGCTATTATTCTGCTTGCCATATCAGTAAGAAGTCCCCAAATTCCCTCTGTCATTAAATAAAGTTGATAGAGAATATCTGTAAGACTAAATCCTGGATGAGCAAATCTTCCTGGGATATGGGGACCTGCTATTGTATATACAATAAAAAACAAGACAAGTATAGGAACTGTCAGTCCAAGAGCTCTTCTTGTTCCTTCAATAAGAGCTATAATCAATAAAACGGCTAATACAAGGTGATAGGTCTCAAAAACACCTGGATTTCTTACTACTTCTTCCCAGTGAATCATTATATAAATACATGGAATAAGGCTAATAACAATAAATATGAGATCAAGCAATGAGGGTGAATTTTGAGTTCCAGTTAAAAGGTATTGGAAAACTTTTGGTACATTCCATTTAAGCATTCTTTTTGATAAGGGATAAACTAAGAATACAATGGCGAGTCCTATTGAAAGGGAAATGCCGCCCTGCAACAGGGGATGCAGAGCGGCAAGTAAAGCAGTATAAAGAATGAATACTCCCCATAATCCAACAAGTATGTTTAGTATTAGTTTCCAGAAACCACTGAGTTCACGCACTTTTTAACCTTTTCCTCCTAAATCTTTATTTTTTTTCTTTTTGTGTAACTTCTATTGTTGTCTGTAGTTGAGTTCCTTTGTTTCCAAAAATATCAATCTTATGCTTACCAGGCTTTGCATTAACTGGAATCCCTGATTTTACTGAGAATGTTCCATTGGCATCTGCTTTTATAATATCTACCTTCTCTGTGCCAAGTGCTACTTTTTCTCCTTCATCAAGTGTTATTATAATGTCAATCTCTTCATCTGGTTTAAAACCTTTTCCCTCAATCGTTATTATCGTGGCAGGTTCACCTCTAGAGGGTGTAATTGTAACCTGCGGTTGAGCAAATAGAAAAATAGGAAAGGCAATCACTAAAAAAGTTGATAGAATTATTATCGTTGCCTTCATTTTAAAACCTCCTATCTCTTTTTCATCTCTGGAGGAATAAGTTTGTCAGGGATTTTCAACTTTAGGACATCTCTATAAAACTTAACAGCACCAGGATGCAGAGGAACATTTATATACTTTACAGCCATACCAAACATGTCTTCAAAGTTTCCTTCCTTAAGAGTTGCAAGTGCACCTACAATCTCCTTTCTGTTTTCATATACTGCCTTTACAATCTTAAATACAACATCCTCAGGAACATCTTTATCAACAAAATCAGTTACTACATAAGCTAAACTTGGTTGAGAAGTTTTAACGCTCTTGAAGAGTCCTGCTGGAATTTCCATCATTAATCCTTGTCCTGGATAGACCTTATTAAATTGATCAACAAGCTGTTTTGGAACCGGTAGTATTCTTATATCCATATTTGCTTCAAGATCAAGTATGGCTGAATCCTTAAATCCTGCTTTATACCAACCTTTTACAACACCAGACTTCATTGCATCCACACTTGCTCCAATTCCCATCATTTTGTAGTTAGGAGTTATATTTAAAGCTTTGAAAAATAGTTCTATAACTCTACCAGATGTTGTTCCAGGATTCATAGCAAAATCAACACCACTTAGTTGTCTTACATCTTTTATTCCGGTTTTTTCAGCAACTACAATATGAATAGGAGTAATATAACCACCCCATAGAGTTCTTAAGTTTGGATTTGGTTTGCCTTGATAATCAATTATTCCCATATAGTTTGCATATCCAGCTGCTGCATCAGCAGGACCTATGTGAATAGCCTTTCTTTGAAGTCTTGAGAGATTTTCAAGAAATCCACCAGTTTCAACAACAGTAACTTCAATCTCACCTGGATATGCCTTGTTTACTACCTTTGCCATTGCAACAGTATTGGCATAAAGTCCAGAGCGAACAGAAGTAGCACCCCATTTTACATGAAATTTCTTTGTGGCCTCTGCATTGGTGAGAAATCCGAGAGAAATTAGAAAACATAGAAAAGAGGTTAGAAAGATAAATACACTTCTTTTCATCTTACCCCCTCCTTATTTAGAATCTTAATGATAATATTAAAAAAATAAAAAAAAGTCAACCTCTATTTTTTCACTTGTGGTTACTATATCAAAATGTCACATCTAATGTTATCCTTCTTTTAGAGCTTAGCTCTAAAAGAAGGTGGCTTAATGAGGAAAATATATATTTTTACGGAGAACTTAAAAAGAGTAAAGATAATGAACAGTGTAATTTCAGGCAGTTTAAGCCTTAAGCAAGTTCAAAAGCTTCTAGGACTAAGTTACGGGCAGACTTTAAGGATAAAAAAGAGATTTTTTACTTTAAGGATTTAAAGGACTTTTAAGAAGAAAAACAAATAAAGCTTCAGCTTTTAAAATTACTCAAGAATTAAAAGAAAGGATTTTAAACTTAAGAGAGTCTTTTTATTGGGACTTTAACATACTTCATTTTAGGGATAAGCTTAAAGGAGAGCATGGAATTTCACTTAGTTATGAGAGTATAAGAAGAATACTGATTGAAGGAGGTCTACATGAGCCTAAGAAAAAAAAGAGTTTGCCAAAGAAATAAGGAGGATGTAGCTAAGTTTCATCTATTCAGAGTTTCATCCTTTTGATAATTTATGGGCAAATATAAAGATAAAGCCTTTCATTTTAATAGTAAAAGATACGGAGGATTACATTATTAATATGTTTTAAAACTAATGCCTGGCAAGGATAGAGATGTTGGACGACAATTAATTTATAAAAAGACAACTGGCTTAGACAGTAAAAAGAGGGAGTATTCAAGAAAATAAAGTTTTGGATTTAAGAATTAATTAAGAAAAAAGCCAAAAAACATAATTCGTCAAAGGAGCATTCATAATGTAATTTTTACTTTTTAAAAGTTTTTGAACTGCTCCTTAAACTATGATAAATTTTATTTATGAAGTTAATATGGTTTTTACTTATCTTTAACATCTTTTCCTTTCATGTTGAAGCTTCAACTATTTCTTTAGATAGATGCTCTTTAAATCGTTTTAGTTGTGAAAAAATTTACTCTTTATATAAATTTTTTGATTTTCAACCTATTTGGAATCAAAAAAGGATTGAGACTTTAAAGATTTTAATCCAGAAATCAAAGTATGAAGGACTAAATCCCAATGACTACAAGATAAGAATCTCAAGCTCTTTAATTGAAAGTGAACTAAATCTTACTCATACTCTCATAAAACTTGCATACCACACCTATTACGGAAAAATTAATCCTTCTAAGATTTTTGAGAAGTGGGATTTTCCAAAGAAAAAAGATGAAGTGATAAAAATTTTAGCAGATTTAATAAAACAAGATAGGTTGGAGGAACTATTTGAAACTCTCGGACCAAAATATAAAGAATACAAAGATTTAAAAGAATATTTAAAGAAATACTATGAGATTGAATCTAAGGAGACCTTAGATAAAATAGAGCTAAAAGAAAGGTTAAAAGTTGGAGATATTCATCCATCAATTATTAAAGTAAGAAGAATACTTTGGCTTCTTGGATATTTAGACAGTTATATAGAGTCTAATCTTTATGATGAAAAGTTAGAGAAGGCTATTAGAAGATTTCAGGAAACCCACAACTTGGAGCCAGACGGTATTTTAGGCAGACAAACTGCTAAGGCTTTAAACATGAAGATTATGGATAGAATTATAAAGATAAGAGTAAATCTTGAAAAATATAGATGGTTGCCTGAAACTTTGGAAGAAAAATACATATGGATTAATATTCCTTCTTTTGAGCTTTTTTTATATGACAATAGACAAACTTTACTTCATAGTCGTATAGTAGTAGGTAAAAACTACAAAGAAGACTTTAGACCCACACCTCTTCTTTATAGTAAGATAAAGCAAATAGTGTTTAATCCCGACTGGTATATTCCTCGTAGTATAGCAGTAAAGGACATACTTCCAAAGATAAAGAAAAATCCTGAGTATCTAATAAAGGAAAAGATCAAAGTTTATATAAATGGCGAAGAGATTGATCCAATTAGTATAGACTGGTCAAAAATAAATGAGACAAACTTTAACTTTAAACTTATTCAAAAAACAGGAAAAAGTAATGCTTTGGGTAAAATAAAGTTTTATATGCCTAATGATTTTGATGTTTACTTGCATGATACACCACAGAGAAATCTTTTTTCTCATAAAATAAGAACTTTTAGCTCAGGATGTATAAGAGTTGAGAAAGCCTATAAATTAGCTTTAATTTTGATTGAAAACAATACCATAAAAGACTGGAATGAGAAAAAACTGAGTGAGGTTTTAAAGAGTGAAGAAACTATTTATCTTAATTTAAAAAGACCTATACCTGTTTATATTCTTTACTTTACCAATCTCGTCAAAGACTCAAATCTTTATTTCTTTGAAGATATCTATGGATATGATAAAATAATCGCCAAATACCTAATTTAGGCCTCTGTGAATTTTTTAAATACCAGAGAAGAATTGGTTCCACCAAAACCAAAGGAGTTTGTCATAGCATATCTAATCTCTTTTTTCTTAGCTTTATAAGGGACATAGTCAAGATCACACTCAGGATCAGGATTGTCAAGATTTATAGTTGGAGGAATGATACCTTCATAAATACTTAAGACAGTAAATATGGCTTCTACTCCACCTGCTGCTCCTAAGAGATGTCCTGTCATTGATTTTGTGGAGCTAACACAGAGTTTGTATGCATGTTCGCCAAATATTGTTTTTATAGCCTGTGTTTCAAGTTCATCTCCTTGTTTTGTAGAAGTTCCATGAGCATTTATATAGTCTATCTCTTCTGGAGATATTCCAGCATCCTTTAAAGCCATCTTCATGCATCTTGCACCTCCTTCTCCTTGAGGAGAAGGTGCTGTAATGTGATAAGCATCTGCGTTCATTCCATATCCTACAAGTTCTGCATATATCTTAGCTCCTCTCTTTATAGCATGTCCAAGCTCTTCAAGAATAAGAATTCCTGCTCCTTCTCCCATCACAAATCCATCTCTGTCAATATCAAATGGTCTACTTGCTTTTTCTGGTTCGTGATTTCTTGTTGACAAAGCTCTCATTATAGAGAATCCTGCAATAGCCATTGGAGTAATTACAGCTTCTGTACCTCCAGCAATCATAACATCAGCATCACCATACTGAATAATTCTGAAGGCTTCCCCGATTGAGTGATTTCCAGTAGCACAAGCAGTTGTTACAGCAATATTAGGACCTTTTATTCCATATCTTATTGAGATCTGTCCTGCTGCAAGATTAACTATGACCATAGGAATAAAGAAAGGACTTATTCTTCTCCAGCCTTTTTCAATTAATACCTTGTGATAGTATTCAATTGCTGGAAGACCACCCATTCCAGAACCTATAACAACTCCAATTCTTTCTGAGTTCTCAGGAGTAATCTTTAACTGTGAGTCTGCGATTGCCATTTCTGTAGCAGCAATTGCAAAATGGATAAATCTATCCATTTTCTTTACTTCTTTTGGCTCAATATAGTTTGTTGGATCAAAACCTTTAACCTCAGCTGCTATCTTTACTGGATAGTTTGTAGTATCAAATTGAGTAATATAACCAACACCTGATTTACCTTGAATGACTGCCTGCCAAGATGATTGAACATCAAGACCGAGAGGGGAAACCATTCCCAACCCGGTCACAACAACTCTTCTTTTACCCATAAATTACTACACCTGATTAGTTTTGTTCTTTATATACTCTATAGCGTCTTTTACTTTCACAATCTTCTCTGCATCTTCATCAGGAATTTCAATTCCGAAAGCCTCTTCAAATGCCATAACAAGCTCAACAGTATCAAGAGAATCTGCACCAAGATCCTCAACAAATGAAGCCTCAGGTGTTACCTGAGATACATCAACACCAAGCTGTTTTGCTATGATTTCTCTTACTTTTTCTTCTTCCATTCTTACCTCCTTTTTTCTTTTTTTACATGTACATTCCACCATTTACATGAATTACTTGCCCTGTTATATATCCTGACTCTGGCAAAGCCAGAAATATTATAGCATTTGAAACATCATAAGTCGTTCCAAATCTTCCAAGTGGAATCATTCTCAACATTTCTTCTTTAACTTTTTCTGGAAGTTGTTCTGTCATAGCTGTTTGAATAAATCCTGGTGCAACTGCATTAACAGTTATTCCTCTTGAAGCATACTCTTTAGCCAAGGTTTTAGTCAAAGCTACTAATCCAGCCTTTGATGCTGAGTAGTTAACTTGACCGGGATTTCCTATGAAAGCTACCACAGAGGAAATATTTATAATTCTTCCATATCTGTTTTTTGACATAATCTTCACAGCTTCTCTTGAACAAAGAAAAGCTCCCTTAAGGTTTATATTTAAAACAGAATCCCACTCTTCGTCTTTCATTCTTATAAGAAGATTATCTCTTGTTATACCTGCATTATTTACAAGAATCTCAATCTTTGAAAACTTTTTAACTGTTTCCTCAAATAGAGCTTTTACATCTTCTGGATTAGAGACATCAGCTTTTATTCCTAAGGTTTCAACACCATAAAGGGATTTAATTTCATTAGCAGCTTTCTCTGCATTTTCTTTATCTATATCAGCAATTACAACCTGAACTCCTCTTTTAGCAAATTCCTCAGCTGTAGTTCTTCCTATACCTCTTGAAGCTCCAGTTATTATGGCTGTCTGTCCTTTCATTAGGACCTCCTTCAGAGTTCTCTAAAAACCAAATTATAAACCATTTCTAATTAAAAAATCCACCTCATTCTTTTCTTTGGTGTGGTTACTATATTAAAATGTCACACAAGCTTTCTTTTAGAATGAAGAAGAAATATACTCTATCAGTTGATTGCGGTGTAAAAACTACTATAAAAATTAATGTGACTTGATTTTAGGAGTAACATCACTCACTGCAATTTTAGATTATGGCGTATGGTTGAAAACAATGTTTCTTCTGTGTTAGAATTTTCTTCATGCCGACAACAAACATAATAATGTCTGGAACAGGTGGGCAGGGAATAGTTCTTGCAAGCAGAATCATTGCTCAGGTTGCTTTTAAGAGCGGTTTTGATGTTAAGGAAAGTGAGATTCACGGAATGGCTCAAAGGGGTGGTAGCGTTATTGGTCATATAAGATTTGGAGAAAAGGTTTATTCTCCAAATATTCCTTCTGGAATGGCTGACATAATGGTAGCTCTTGAAGAGCTTGAAGCATTAAGATATCTTCATTTTCTTAAAAAAGATGGTTTAGTTATTTTGAACAGGAAGAAGATTCCACCAGCAATGGCAGAAAAAGACTACCCTGAAAATGTTGACTACCTAATACAACAAAAGGGATTTTCAGTAAAAACCATAGAAGCAGAAAAAATTGCAAAAGAAATTGGTAGCACAAAGGTTGAAAACTCTGTAATCTTAGGATTTTTATCTCTCTTTTTACCTTTCAAAGAAGAAATGTGGCATGAAGTAATCAAAAGCTCTGTACCATCTAAAACCGTTGAGATTAACTTAAAAGCATTTAACGAGGGTAGGAGGTTAGGTATAAAAAATGCAATACTGGCACAAGGAGTTGGAAACACTACCGAGGGAAAAACTTGAACAGCTTCAATTAGAAAGATTAAAAAAAATCTTAAAAAGAGTCTATCAAAAAGTTCCTCACTACAGAAAAAAACTTCAGGATGCAGGAATAAATCCCTCAAATATTAAATCCCTTGATGAGATAAGAAATATTCCCTTTACTACTAAAGAAGACCTTTTTGTTGACTATCCTTATGGACTTTTAACTGTTCCAATTGAAAAAGTAATAAGACTACACACTTCAAGTGGAACCACAGGAAAACCAAAGGCTATATTTTTTTCCAAAAAAGACATAGAAAACTCAGCAGAACTTATTGCACGTTGTCTTGTTATGACAGGTGCAACAAAAAATGATATTCTACAAAATAGCATGACATATGGACTTTTTACAGGCGCTTTTGTTATGCATTATGGAGCTGAAAAAGTAGGAATCTTTGTTATTCCTGCAGGACCAGGAAATACAGAAAGACAGATAAACTTGATGAGAGATTTTGGAACAACTATGCTTCATATGACACCAAGTTATACTCTGTATGTTGCCTCTGTAATATATGATAAGGGAATTGATCCTAAGAAGGAACTAAAACTTAAAAGAGCCTATCTTGGAGCAGAGCCATACTCTGAGGAAACAAGGAAAAAGATTGAAAATATGCTTGGTATAGATATTTACAACTGTTATGGACTTACGGAGATGAATGGACCAGGTGTTGGTTTTGAATGTATTTATAAGGATGGACTTCATATATGGGAAGACAACTTTCTTATGGAAGTAATTAATCCTGAGACAGGAAAACCTGTCAATGATGGAGAGATTGGAGAGTTAGTCTTAACAACACTTAACAGAGAGGCAATGCCACTTATAAGATACAGAACAAGAGACTTAACAAGAATTATTTCAGAGCCTTGTAAATGTGGAAGAACTCATAGAAGAATTTCACGAATACTTGGCAGATCTGATGATATGTTTATAGTAAAGGGTGTAAACATATTCCCTCAACAGATTGAACAGGTACTAATGGGGATAAATGGAGTAGCTCAGAATTATCAGATTGTACTTGACTCTTATGATGAGATGATAGTTAGAGTTGAGATAGACAGAGAAATCTTTGATGGAAAAATTGAAAAACTTGTTAGGTTAAAGGATGAAATCATAGATAAGATAAGATCTGCTACAATGGTGAAGCCAAAGGTAGAACTTTTAGAGCCTGGAACACTTCCTATTAGTGAAGGTAAAGCAAAGAGAGTGATTGACAAACGAACTATTTAGGAGGTTCCAGATGAGCAAGGTTTACATAATTTCAGTATTTGCTGAGAATAAGCCAGGAAGACTTGAGAGGATTACAAAGGTTCTTGCCGAAGCAAATATAAATATTTTGGCTTTCTCTATTACAAGTACTAACGGATTTGGAATAATTAAGTTTATGGTTGACAAATATAAGGAGGCTTATCAATTACTTAAAGATAAAGGATTTACTGTATCATTAAACGAAGCAATAGGTATTGAGATGAAAGACCAGCCGGGTGGACTATATGAAGTTGTAAAAACTCTTTCTTCAAAAGGTATAAACATTGAAAGTGCTGCTGTTTATGTGGCTGAGACAAGAAAAAGGGCATACTTAATTGTTGAGGTAGAGGATACTCAGAAGGCTATGGAAACTCTAAAAGGTGAAAATCTTAAATTTTTAGAATTTACTGAATGAGGTGAGAAAACTATGATATGGAATAAAGAGTTTGAATGCATGCCAGAAGAAAATCTTAGAGCTTTACAATTTGAAAGACTTAAACAGACAGTTAAAAGAGCCTACGAAAAAGTGCCTTACTACAGAAGAAAATTTGAAGAAGCAGGAATAACTCCAGATGATATAAAAACTCTTGATGATATAGTAAAAATTCCATTCACTTCTAAGGCTGATCTTAGAGAAGTTTATCCCTTTGGAATGTTTGCCTCTCCGCTTGATGAGATTATAGAGATTCACATGTCAAGTGGAACTACAGGAAAACCTGTGGTAGCAGGTTATACTCGCCATGATATTGAAGTATGGTCTGAAGTCATGGCAAGATGTCTTACAATGGCTGGTGCTACAAAGGACGATATTGTCCAAAACTGTTATGGATATGGACTTTTTACTGGAGGATTTGGAGTTCATTATGGAGCACAGAAGATTGGAGCAATGGTTGTCCCTGCTAGTGCAGGAAATACTAGA
This sequence comes from Thermodesulfovibrio sp., assembly GCA_025060075.1. Classification (GTDB taxonomy): domain Bacteria; phylum Nitrospirota; class Thermodesulfovibrionia; order Thermodesulfovibrionales; family Thermodesulfovibrionaceae; genus Thermodesulfovibrio. Next base: position 29,101 of record JANXCZ010000038.1, on the reverse strand, counting down.
AGACAGATTGAGATAATGAGAGACTTCGGAACAACAATTCTTACATGTACTCCTTCTTATGCCTTATATATGGCTGAAGTTGCTCAGGAGATGGGTATTGATCCTAAGACCCTAAAGCTTAAAGCAGGTTGTTTTGGGGCAGAGATGTGGACTGAACAGATGAGAAAGGAAATTGAAAAAAGATTTAATCTTAATGCATTTAACATATATGGATTAACTGAGATAATTGGGCCAGGCGTTGCCCATGAATGTATAGAAAAAAATGGATTACATGTATTTGAAGATCATTTCTATGTAGAGGTTATAGATCCTGATACAGGGGATTCTTTGCCTGATGGAAAAAGGGGAGAGCTTGTCCTTACAACTCTAACACGTGAGGCAATGCCAATGTTAAGATTTAGGACAAGAGATATAACTTCAATAATAAGAGAAAAGTGCAGTTGTGGAAGAACATTTGCAAAAATTGAGAGAATCAGAGGAAGAACCGATGACATGATAAAAGTAAGAGGTGTTATGATTTTTCCATACCAAATTGAGAAAACAATTTTAGAAGTCCAAGGAGTGGAACCTCATTATCAAATTATTATTACGAGACCTCAACACCTTGATGAAATAGAAGTTATGGTAGAGATGTCAAAGGAGACCTTTTCAGATGAAGTAAAACATATTGAAAATCTTAGAAAGAAACTTGAAAAACGCATTGAAGAGACAATAGGTATAAGAGTTAAAGTTAGTCTTGTTGAGCCAAAGAGTTTGCCAAGAAGCGAAGGGAAAGCAAAGAGAGTAATTGATAAAAGAACTCTTGTGGATTAGTAGGAGGAGGAAAATAATGAAAATAAAACAGATATCAGTTTTTTTAGAGAACAAAAAAGGAAGACTTTATGAGGCACTGAAAGCTTTAGCTGAGGAGGGAATTAACATAAGGGCTCTTTCAATTGCTGACACTTCTGAGTTTGGAATCTTAAGATTAATAGTAACAGATCCTGAAAAGGCTAAGGAAATTCTTGAAAAAAATGAATTTACAGTTAAACTTACGAATGTAGTGGCTATAGCAGTAAAAGATAAACCCGGAGGATTGGCTGAGGCACTGAAATATCTTTATGATGCAGGTATAAACATTGAGTATATTTATGCTTTTGTTGAAAAATCAGGAGAAAAGGCAGTAGTAGTCCTTAGAACAGAAAATCTTGATAAAACAATATCAATTCTCCAGCAAAAGGGAGTAACAATCTTAAGTTGGGATAATGTTTTAGCTCTTTAGCCTTTTTGATAGTAATATACAGGCTCTGCGTGCAATCACTACATTTACTCCTGGATTTTCAAGTCCTTTTTTGATTGCTTCAAATGTAGATTTCTTATCATAGGGATCGACTACTTCAACTGAGTCTGCTCCACAGGCTTTACATAGTTCTACAAGATCTAATTTCTTTGTTTCATCGCCTTTAGCAGTTATTCCAGTTGCTGGTGTTGGTTGATGTCCTGTCATGGCGACAGAGGAGTTATCAAGAATACAAACAAGAATATTTACCTTGTTATATGCAGCATTTATCAATGCAGGAACTCCTGTATGAATAAAAGTTGAGTCTCCTATTACTGCTGCTACTCTTTGTATGCCCTGCGAAGCAATTCCTGATGCTTTACTTATGCTTGCTCCCATACAAAGGCATGTATCAATTGCTTTAACTGGAGGATTTGCTCCAAGAGTATAACATCCAATATCTCCTGTAACAAAAGTTGGATTTGCCTCCTTTAATGCCTTATAAAACTCTCTATGGGGACAGCCTGGACAAAGTACTGGTGGTCTTGGAATAAGTTCGGTTTTTGGAGTTATAGATTCTATTTTGCCAAAAAGTTTCAATAAAGGATCTACACAAAGTTCTCCCTCAAGTGGCAGATCTCCAGAGAGTTTACCTTTTACACTACTAAAAAATCTTCTTACTAAACTTTCAACAAAGGGATAACCCTCTTCAAGAACAATAACATTGTCAAGCTTATTTACGAAATCTTTAATTAAATCTTCATCAACAGGATAGGCTGAAATTTTAAGAATTGGTAGATCTTCTTCAAGCTCTTTAGCATAAAGATAGGTAACTCCACAAGCAATTATTCCAGTTTTTCCTTTTCCAGGGATAATTTTGTTAAAGTTATATCTTTCAATTATTTTTTTAATTTTTTCTTGTTTTTTATTAAGTTCTTTATGAAGTCTTATAACATTCCTGGGAATAGCCAGTAAATAGTCAGGATTTTTTTCAAGTTTGGTTTCTTTTTCAGGTTTAATGCTTTCCAGTGTTACAGGACTGAAACAATGAAGAATTCTTGTAATACTTCTAACCATTATAGGTAATCCCAGCTCTTCAGATATATCAAAGGCTAATTTTGTCATATCCTTAGCCTCTTGAGCATCAGAGGGTTCAAGGCAAGGTATCTTTGCAAAAGAAGCATAAAAACGAGAATCCTGTTCATTCTGAGAGGAGTAGGCACCTGGATCATCTCCTAATACAAGAACAAGTCCACCTCTTACTCCAAGATATGCTGATGTCATGAAAGGATCCGATGCTACATTTAATCCTACGTGTTTCATTGAACAAAGTGCTCTTCTTCCTGTTAAAGATACCCCATATGCAACTTCATATGCTACTTTTTCGTTTACAGACCATTCAGCTTTTACAGTAGAATTCTTTGCTATATATTCAAGAATTTGCGTTGCCGGAGTTCCTGGATAGGAAGAAGCATAGGAAATTCCGGCTTCAATGGCTCCACGAGCAATTGCATCACATCCTAACATTAAAATCTTTTCCATACGCTCCCTCTTTATTTCAGTTTTAAAATTTCAATAGTATCTAATATAACATATCTTGCTTAATGTATCAAAAATGTAATATATTACTCTTATGCAAAAAATTATTGAAATTTATGATACAACTCTTAGAGATGGCTCTCAGGCAGAGGATATATCCTTCTCAGTAGAGGATAAGTTAAGAATAACAGAAAAACTTGATGAACTTGGCATTCACTATATAGAAGGTGGCTGGCCTGGTTCAAATCCAAAGGATGCTGAGTATTTTAAGAAAGTAAAAAAAATTCCACTTAAAAACTCAATCGTAGTAGCCTTTGGAAGCACACATAGACCAAAGGTAAAAGTAGAAGATGACACAAATGTAAGGTCTCTTATAGCATCTGAAGCTAAAGTTTTAACAATTTTTGGTAAAACATGGGATTTTCATGTAAAAGAGGCATTGAAGGTGTCACTTGAGGAAAATCTTGATTTAATCTTTAATACAATCACCTATTTAAAAAAGTATGCAGAAAAAGTATTCTTTGATGCAGAGCATTTCTTTGATGGATATAAGGATAATCCAGAGTATGCTTTAAAATGCCTTAAAACAGCAGAAGAGGCAAAGGCAGACTGTATAATTCTTTGTGATACCAATGGAGGCACACTTCCACTGGAAATTGCAAAGATTGTCCAAGATGTTAAACTTTCAATCAATACTCCCTTAGGCATTCATGCTCACAATGACTCTGACTGTGCTGTTGCCAATAGTATTATTGCTGTTTTAAATGGAGTTGTGCAGGTTCAAGGTACAATAAATGGATTTGGTGAAAGATGCGGAAATGCAAATCTCTGTTCTGTAATTCCAAATTTACAAATTAAACTGGGATACAGATGTATTGATGAAGATAAACTAAGAAAGCTTACTGACACATCCAGATTTGTATACGAGATAGCGAATTTGGTGCCCTTTAAAAGACAGCCTTTTGTTGGAGAAAGTGCCTTTGCTCATAAAGGCGGAGTTCATGTAAGTGCTGTAAGAAAACGTCCAGAAACCTATGAACATATTAGACCCGAACTTGTTGGCAATCGTCAGAGAATACTTGTTTCTGATTTGGCAGGAAAGAGTAATATTTTAAAAAAAGCAGAAGAATTCAATATTCAACTTGATCCTAACTCTCCTGAGGTTCAAGCAATAGTAGATGCTGTAAAAACTCTTGAAAATGAAGGATATCAATTTGAAGGAGCTGAAGCTTCACTGGAGTTACTATTTAGAAAAACTCTTGGATTAAAGAGAAAGTTTTTTGAACTAATAGGATTTAGAGTAATAGATGAAAAAAGAAAGGGAGATGAATCAACCACAAGTGAAGCAACAATTATGGTAAAAGTGGGTAAAACTGTCGAGCATACAGCATCAACTGGTAATGGACCTGTTAATGCTCTTGATAATGCTTTAAGGAAGGCTCTTGAGAAATTTTATCCTGAACTGAAAAAGGTAAAACTTAAAGATTATAAAGTAAGAGTAGTTAATTCAGGTAGAGGAACTGCTTCAAAAGTTAGAGTTTTAGTAGAATCAGGAGATGAAGAAAGTGTATGGAGCACAGTGGGAGTTTCTGAAAACATAATTGAGGCATCATGGCAGGCAATTGTTGACAGTATAGAGTATAAACTTCTTAAGGAAAAGATAAAAAAGGGCGAGATATGAGCATTTCGGAGCTTAAGTTTGATGAAAAGGGACTTATTCCTGCTGTAGTTCAGGAGATTGATACAAAAGAGGTTTTAATGGTTGCATACATGGATAAGGAGGCATTAAAAAGAACAATTGAAAGCGGATTTACTCATTTTTGGTCACGCTCAAGAAAAACTTATTGGAAAAAAGGTGAGACATCAGGAAATCTTCAGGAAGTCAAAGAGATATATTATGACTGTGATGCTGATACGTTGCTTATTATGGTTAAACAATATGGTGAAGGTGCCTGTCATACAGGAAATAGAACCTGTTTTTTTAGGAAAATAGAGCTTAGTGGAAGTTACTGAGAATGAGTTGTATATTTTGTAAGATTGTAAAAAAAGAGATTCCATCAAGAATTGTTTATGAGGATAATACAGTTTTAGCCTTTGAGGATATTGCTCCTCAGGCTCCTGTTCATATTCTTGTAATTCCAAAAAAACATTATTCTAATCTCCTTGAAATAAATGAAGATGATAAAGAATTAATAGGCCATATCTTTATGGTTATAAAAGAAATAGCAAAACAAAAGGGTGTTGATGAAAGAGGTTTTAGAGTAGTTGTAAACTGTAACTCTCAGGGAGGGCAGACAGTTTATCATCTTCATTTTCATATCTTAGCAGGAAGACAGATGCATTGGCCTCCAGGATAGTTTTTAAATGAGAATTCTAAAGAAAGAGGTAGTTTGGCAAGGAAAATATCTAAGAATTGTATTAGTTTCTTATGAAGACTCCCATGGCAATATAAGACAGTGGGAGGCTGTTGAAAGGGTAAACTGTAATGGAGTTGTTATAGTTATACCTATAACAGAAAATAGAGAGTTTGTTTTTATTAGACAGTTTAGACCAGTTCTTGGAGGATATGTTATAGAGTTTCCAGCTGGATTGAATGACAGAAGAGAGTCCTTGATAGAAGTAGCCAAAAGAGAACTGATTGAGGAGACAGGTTTGTTTTCTGATGAAATTATATTTCTTGCAGAAGGACCGGTTTCTTCAGGGCTTTCAACAGAGGTGTTGACAGTATTTATTGCAAAGAATGTAAAAGAAGCTCCAGAAGAATTAAGAAAATACTATCTTCCAGATGAGAGTGAAAATATAGAAGTTTTAAAGATTTTAGCAGATGAGGTATTTGACAAGCTCAATGAATTGAGAAAGCAAGGAAATTATTTAGATTTAAAGATATTTGGATTTTTAGAGCTGGCTAAAAAATTTATAGATTAAATTTTGAGGGCAGAGGTTTTTCCTCCACCCTCAAAAACTTATTCAAATTTGATAGCTTGAGAGGGACAAAGATCAGCAGCTTGCTGACAGTCGCATGTAGAACATTTGTCAGGACCAATTACCCATGCCTTGTCATCTCTCATCTCAAAAACTTCAGGACATACCTCAGCGCAGCTTCCACATCCTACACAAAGGTCAAAATCAACTACTGGTGTTGGCATAATACCCTCCTCCTTAATTTTAAATATTTTTTATAAAATATAACAAAAAAAGTTAAAATATGCAAATTGAAAAATTTATAAAGGGGGTAAAAATGGAGATAAAACAGGTAGTTTTGAACAAAGCATTGCAGGCTAAGGAAGCATCAAGATTTATAGCGAAGGCATCAACAGAACAAAAAAACAGAATAATTATTAGAATGGCAGAGTACTTAAAAGAAAGAAAGGACGAACTTCTAAGTGCAAACAGAGTGGATTTAGAAAACGCAGAGAAAAAGGGAATTTCTAAGGCTTTAATTGACAGACTTACCCTAAATGAAAAAAGAATTGATGAGATGATAAATGGTCTTAAAGAAGTTGCAGCACTACCAGATCCTGTTGGAGAAATAACAAAGATGTGGCTTAGACCTAATGGAATGCAAGTGGGTAAAATGAGAGTACCAATAGGAGTAATAGGTGTAATTTATGAAGCAAGGCCAAATGTTACGGTAGATGTAACTGGATTATGTCTTAAAGCGGGAAACTCAGTAGTCCTAAGAGGTGGTTCTGAAGCCATAAACTCAAATGTTGCCTTAGTAAAAGTTTTAAAGGAAGCATTAAAGGATGAAGGGATGCATGAGGGTGTTGTCACCTATATAGATATTCCTCAAAGAGAAGCTGTGCTTGAGATGATAAAGCTTGAAGGAATAATTGATCTCATAATTCCTCGTGGAGGAGAAGGACTTATAAGAACTGTAACAGAAAACTCAAGAATTCCTGTTTTGAAGCACTACAAAGGTGTATGTCACGTCTTTGTTGATAGAGATGCCGATTTATTAATGGCTGAGGAGATTTGTTTTAATGCTAAGGTACAAAGACCTGCCACATGTAATGCAATGGAGACAATGCTTGTTGATGAAGAAATAGCAGAGAAGTTTTTACCAAAAATGTTAAAGAGATTTGAAGAAGCAGGAGTGGAACTTAGGGGATGTCTAAAAACAAAGAGTATATATCCAAATGTAAAGGATGTAAAAGAAGAAGACTTTTATAATGAATATCTTGATTTAATACTCAATGTAAAAGTCGTAAAGGATATTGATGAGGCTATTGAACATATAACAAAGTATGGCTCAGCACACTCAGATGCTATAGTAACTAAGGATTATAGTAAGGCTATGAGATTTTTAAGAGAAGTTGACTCCTCTGCAGTTTTTGTAAATGCATCAACAAGACTTAATGATGGATATCAATTTGGGCTTGGTGCAGAAATAGGAATTTCAACTGATAAAATTCATGCGCGTGGACCTATGGGAGTTGAGGAACTGACTTGTACGAAATTCATAGTCTTTGGAAGTGGACAACTAAGGCAATGAGAATAGGACTTTTGGGAGGCACTTTTAATCCTATTCATTTTGCACATTTAAGAGTAGCAGAGGAAGTAAGGGAGGCATTTAACCTGGATAAAATAGTTTTTATTCCTTCAGGAATGCCTCCCTTAAAAAAACAGGAAGTTATAGATGCTGAGCATAGACTTAAGATGACAGAGCTGGCAATAAATGGTAATCCTTTTTTTGAGGTTTCAGATATTGAAGTTAGACAGAATAAAACGTCTTATACTTTTAATACATTGAGATATTTTAAAGAACTTTACCAAAGGGATACTCTTTTTTTTATAATGGGTATTGATGCCTTTTTAGAGTTAAAATTTTGGTATAAATATGAAGATTTGCTAAAAATGGTGGATTTTATCGTAATGTCAAGACCAGGTTTTAATAGTTTAGAGAAGTCAGAGTTTATAGAAGACAAGGAGTCTGAAAACTGTTTTAGAATAAAAAACTCTGATAAAAAAGCTTTTTTTATATCAGTTTCACCATTTTGGACATCCTCCACTTTATTAAGAGAAATGCTTAAAAAGGGCAAAAGTATTCGTTATTTGGTGCCAGATGCTGTTATAAGATACATCGAAGAAAACCAACTCTATAGGTAGGAGAGCCTTATGAAATTTAGTATGCTGGAAATAAAGTATTCTAACCTGCCCATATATTTAGCTCGGGTATATAAAAGTCCTTCTATGCGAAAGATTTTAGAGGAAATAAAGAATTTTTCCTTTGAAAATGAGATATTTTTCTTATATGGTGAAAAAGGAACAGAAAAGGATTACTTAGTTAGGATAATTCTTGGATATTTAAATCAACCTGAGGTTATTGCAATTCCAGAGGATTTAAATAAAAAACTTTCTTCATCTAAGCAGAAAAATACAGTTTATATTATTCAAAATTTTGAAAACATTGACATATCCTCTCTTTTCAACCCTGAAAAGAGCTTTAGATGTGCTATCTTTATAGCTGATGAGGAATATGAGCAACTTTACAGAAACGGTAAAATATCCCTTGAACTATATGAACTTTTATTAAACTCGAAAAAAATCTATATTCCACCTTTAAGAGAAAGAAAACAAGATATTATTCCTCTTGCTAATTTTTTTCTTCAAGAAATTTCAGAATTTTTAAAGCTCCCTAAAAAAGAGCTTTCAAAGGATGCTCAGGAGGCTTTATTAGATTATTCATGGACAGAGAATGCATATCAGTTAAAGCAATGTTTAACTAAAGCCTGTCTTCTTTCAAGACACCATAGACTTACATCTAAGGATTTGTTTGGTGAGTATAGTGATAAACTTTCTATAAAGAATTTTCTTGAACTAAAACTTGGTAATCTTTTGAAGGAATTTGCAAATATTGGGAACTCTAATCTCTATGAGACTGTTATACAAGAAGTTGAGAAAGCATTGCTTACTCTTACAATCAATGAAACAGGAGGAAATCAATTAAAGGCTGCAAAGATTCTTGGAATAAACAGAAATACTCTTAATAAAAAGCTAAAGTATTACAGTTTGATTTAAAAGTGATAAATATGTTATAAAAATAGTTGTAACTTTTGTTTACTCCATGCCCTTGTCTTGATGATAAGGGCTAAAAGTCCAGATGGAGGTTATGTAATGAATAATTTTTATGAAAATATGGTTCTCCTTCTTCCAACTCTTAGTGAAGAAGAGGTTCAAGAGGCAATCAAGAAAATATCATCCTTTATTGTTGAAAATGGTGGAGAAGTTTTAAAGGTTGATAACTGGGGCAAAAGAAAGCTTGCCTATAAACTTAATAAACAGACGATGGGATACTATGTTTTATTTCTATTTAAAGCTCCAGCTTCTTCAATAAAAAAGATAGAAGAATTTTACAAAGTTTATGAGAATGTTTTTAAATTCATGATTCTTAAGCTTACAAAGCATCAGATTGCCTCTTTGCCACCTGAAATAAAAGGAATTCCAGTAGAACATTCAGAATTAACATCTAAGGTATAGAGATAGAGATATGTTTAATAGAATAATACTCATAGGAAATCTTACAAGAGACCCTGAGATAAGATATACACCTTCTGGAGTAGCAGTTGCTACGGTGCCTATAGCTGTTAATTCAAGATACAAACAAGGTGAAGATATTAAAGAAGAGACTTTATTTATTGATGCTATAGTATTTGGCAAACAAGCTGAAACATGTACTCAGTACTTGAATAAAGGTAGGACTGTATTAGTTGAAGGACGTTTAAGAGAAAGAAGATGGGAGTATGAAGGACAAAAAAAGAGCAAATTTGAAGTAATTGCAAATAGTATAAGATTTTTTCCTAAAAGAGAGCCTGCTCAACCTGAAGATTTTAACCAGATTCCACCAGAAGAATTTTCAGATTTAGAACCATTTTAAAGAGGGAGGTAAGTGTGCAACAGACAACTCAAAGAAGATTTTTTAGAAAAAAATACTGTAAGTTTTGTGCAGAAAAAATTGATTTTATTGATTACAAAAATGTTAAATTACTAAGAGGATTTATGACTGAGCGTGGTAAGATTCTTTCACGAAAGATGACAGGAACGTGTGCAACGCATCAGAGACAGCTTACAAAGGCAATTAAAAGAGCAAGATCTGTAGCTTTATTACCCTATATTGAGATTTAGGGAATATGAGAATACCTAAAACTTGGATACCATACATAGCAAGTAATATAATAGAAAACCTTTTAAAAAAGAATATGATTGAGATGACGGTTCCTAAGGAGCAACTTCTAAAGGAGGCTGAGCAGCTTATTTTGGATGAACTAATGGTTGAAGACAGACTTAATGAAGAAATAAGAGAGCTTCTTAAAAAGTATGAAGCTGAAATAGAAAAAGGTAAATTAGACTACAGAAAGCTCTTTGAGATGACAAAACAAAAACTTGTTAAACAGAGGAATTTAGTGTTATGATGCTTTCAGATGAAAAAATAACTCACACTTCACATGTTTTATTCAATGGTCTAATAAATAAAGGACTAATTAAACTAAAAGTTGAAGAGCAAGAAGTAAGAAGAGAGATTAAGAGAAGTTTTATACAGGCTTTAAAAATTGGTGAAGCAATTGATGAAGTTGTAAGAAGAAAACTTCAATCATTTTCAAAAAAAGTGATTGAAGGAAGTCCTGAGTGGAATATTCTCTATAAAAAATTTTTTGAAGAAGAAGAAAAAAAGAGATTTGTACGTTAATGGAAAAATTTTTTATTCCTTCTGTGACTGAGGAAGAGATAAAAATCGAAAAACAAAAGGCGAAAATTCTTAGAAATAGTTCATGGTGGCGTAGAAAAGTTGCAAAGAGAAGATGTTACTACTGTGGAAAAGAGGTTCCAGAAAATAAGTTAACAATGGATCATATAGTACCTATAATAAGAGGCGGAAAATCAGTCAAAAGTAATATAGTTCCTGCCTGTAAGGATTGCAATAATAAGAAAAAATATATGCTTCCAATGGAGTGGGAGCAATATTTAAACTCCTTAAAATGTTTTGATTCAGAATCACTACTTTAATCCTTTTCAGAAGGTTCTATATGAACCATTACATCAATAACATCAGGAAATTCTTTTTTTATAATTTTTTCCACTTTATCTGCAATATCATGAGCCTCAGAGACAGATATAGCAGGATTTACTAAGATCTTTAAATCAACAAATATTTGTCCTACTGTTCCTCTTGTTCTTATATCTTTGCATGCTTTAACATCTTTACATTCTTTAACAACACTGGCAATTCTTTCACTATCAATGGCTGTTCTATCAGCAAGAATATGGGCAGATTCTTTTATGATTAGGATAGCCTCTCGAGCTACAAATATTCCTACTATTAAGCCTGCTAAAGGATCAATAATTGAAAACTCTTTTGTTTTTGATATAATTACGCTTAATATTACTCCCATAGTAATATATATATCAACCTTTGTGTGAGCTGAGTCAGCGATGAGAAATTCACTTTTAAGTTCCCTTCCTTTTTTCTTTTCATAAAGGTACACAAAAATATTAATTATGAGAGTGATAGATAGAACAATAAAGGTTTTTTCGTCTATTTCAGGTTTTCTTGTTTCAACAAAAGATTTATAAACATTTCTGATTATTTCTAATGCGGTAAGAGACATTAAAACTCCTATAAAGATTGCAAAAACTGTTTCAAACTTTCTATGTCCATAGGGATGTTCTCTATCAGGAGGATGACTTGCTATAGAGAGAGCAATTAGTCCTCCTATATTGGAGATTCCGTCAAAAAGTGAGTGAAATCCATCTGAATATATAGCCACAGAGTTTATAATCCATCCATAGATTATTTTTGATAAGGAAACAGTAAAGTTTAATAAAAACGTAATTAAAAGAACCTTTTGTATTTGTTTTTTTCTTTCATGAAGATATACCATCTAAATCTCCTTAGGTCTGAAGATTATTATACCTTCCTTTTGTTTTGAGTATTCTATAAAATCATCATCTACTACGAATGATTTATGGCTTGAGGCATGTCTAAGTTTAATGCTTCTTTTTTGGACTATCAATATTCCTACATGGGTAACATCAAGTCCTTCTTGGGAAGTATAGAATCCGCAGTAGTCACCTGATTTTAGTTGAGAAATAATTTTATCTATATATTCTGAAGGAATATATTTGATGATCCTAGTTTTAGGATCTAATCCATCAATCCATAATCCAGTATCTTTTTTGTTAAGCTGTTTCTTAACTGTTAGGTAATTTCTTGTTAGTTGTGCTGTTATATTTTTTACTGTTTTTAAATTTACCCAATCAGTAAAAAAATGTCTTCTTTTTTTAAAATCAACAACTCCATTTAAGTATCTCACGTACTTTAAGTTTTCAATAAAAGATTGATAGGTATTGGACGATCTTAATGCCTCTATATACTCAATAAAAGTCATACAATCAACTCCTTCAAAGTCAATAATGAGCTGTTCTTTTTCAGAGACACTACCTATAAGAGAGTTTTTTTTATAAGGAATACCGAGAAAATACTTTGATATTTCTGTTATTTTTACTGAGGCTGGAAGATTTTTCATCTTTGCAAGCAAGTTTTCTATATTAATTTTACCTAATTTAATTAGCATATGTTATGATAAAACATGTCTTTGATTGATATCCACTTTCACGGAACAAATAAGATAGATATTAAAGAGATTGAATCTTATGAAGAAATTCTCTGTCTTGCTAAAGATTATGGCTCAATGGGCATTGATGCTTTTTTAATTGCAGTTTATCCATCTGAAATTAGTTTTATGAGAAAGACTCTTTTAAATATCAAAAAAGCTATGGAGTTTCAAACTGAAGGAGCAAAGATACTTGGAGCCTATCTTGAAGGACCTTTTTTAAATCCTGAAAAATCAGGAGCATTAAACCCTGATTATTTTTTGCAACCTGATATTGAAGTTTTTTATAGATTGATTGATGGCATAGAAGATATTGTTAAGATAATGACTGTAGCACCTGAACTTCCAAATATATTAAAAATAGTTGAAAAATGCTTTGAAGCTGGAATAGTTGTAAGCATGGGACATTCAGATGCCACATATAAAGAGGCAGAAGATGGATATAAAGCTGGTGCTCGCCTTATAACTCATCTTTTTAATGCTATGCGAGGAATACATCATAGAGAGCCAGGAATAGCAGGATTTGGACTTATTAATCAAGACATTTATGTAGAATTAATAGCAGATGGTAGACATATAAGGGATGAGCTTTTGAAATGGGTATTTCAAATCAAAAGTAAAGAGAGAATTATTTTGGTATCTGATATGGTAAAACAAAGAAATAGAATTGAAAAAATTCAGGGAGGTTCAATGGGGCTTAGTGATATTATAAAGAGAGTTGAAAAATTGAATATCGATAAATATAAACTAAAACTTGCTGGAGAGATAAATCCTAAAAGACTTTTAAATATTAACTTTCTTTAAGTTTTTCTTCCTCTTCTTGTTCTGTCTTACATTCAATGCAGAGATCAGTTACCGGTCTTGCTTCAAGTCTTTCAATTGGTATTTCTGCTCCACAAGATTCACATATTCCATATGTGCCATTGTTTATCTTTTCCAGTGTTTTTTCTATCTTTTTCAAAAGCTTTCTTTCTCTATCTCTTAATCTTAAGAGAAAGCTTCTGTCTATTTCTTGAGAGGCTATGTCTCCTATCTCAGAAAGATTGGTTTCTGATGGAAGATTTGAACGCATAATTCCAGCATCCATAAGAATCTGTTGTTTTTGTTGTAGAAGTTTCTTTTTAATCTCTAAAATTCTTTCTTGTCTTGTTTTCTTTTTCATAGGATTTTAAATCCTTAATCTTATTTTAATCTATTACAATACCAAAACAAAGTAGAAATAGTCAAACTATTTTTTAAACTTATTTCTTAAGGCTTTTTCAACAATTGAGGGAACGAGATTTTTTACAGAACCACCAAAATATGCAATTTCTTTAACAAGACTTGAAGAGAGAAAAGAATACTCTTCAGATGGCATTAGAAAAACTGTTTCAATTTCTTTAAAAAGTTTTCTATTAGCATGAGCAAGTTGAAGTTCATACTCATAGTCTGATACTGCTCTTAAACCTCTTACAATAGCGACAGCCTTTTTTTCTCTAACAAAATCCACAAGAAGTCCATCAAAAGCCTCAACTCTTAAATTTTTAAGTCCCTTTGTGGTTTCAACAATAAAATTTATTCTTTCCTCAACAGTAAATATAGGTTTTTTTTTGTAACTTGATATAGCAACTGCAACTATTAGCTCATCAAATATTTTCAGAGCTCTTTTTATTACATCCAGATGTCCATTTGTTATAGGATCAAAAGTCCCTGGATATACTCCTGTTTTTCCCATTATTCTGTCCTCCTGTAAAAGGTTAAAAAAGTATCGCCATATCTGTAACATTTATGTATCTTAAGCTCTTTGAGTTTTTCCCTTAATGATTCATTTTTATGGTGTTGTAGTATTAGGAATCCTTCTATTTTTATTGGAGTTTTGGTTTCAAGAATTTTAAATATTCTTTCCAATTCGCCTGACTCATATGGAGGATCTGCAAAAACTATGTCATACTCTTGTGAACTATCTCTGAGAAAATCTAAAGCGTCCATGTTATAAACTTTGGATTTATTCAAGAGGTTTTTTTTCTTGAGAGAATTCTTTATTAAAATACATAACACTGGATTTTTCTCTACAAATATGACATTTTTAGCACCTCTTTTTAAAGCTTCTATACCAACAAAACCTTTTCCTGCATATAAGTCAACAAATGTTTTCTCCTCTATGTTTCTTAGAATGTCAAAGATAGCTTTTCTTACGACTGCAGGAGTTGGTCTAACTGTTTTTTGGATTTTTGGTTTGTTCTTTATCATTCTCTTATCTCTGGATTGGTAAAATATTTATCTGGAAGTTTATAATCTAAAATTTTAACTTTTCTTCCCTCAACCTTAAGTCTTCCTTCTGCAAAAAGTCTTATAGCTTCAGGAAATATTTTATGTTCCAGTTTAAGTATTCTCTCAGCAAGACTCTCTTCTGTATCATCAGGATGCACGGGCAAAGCAGCTTGAATTATTATAGGACCAGTGTCAACTCCCTCATCAACAAAATGTACTGTGCAACCACTAATTTTTACTCCGTAATCAACAGCCTGTTTTTGTCCATGAAGTCCTGGAAAAGAAGGAAGAAGAGCAGGATGTATATTCATAATCCTATTAGGAAAGGCATCAAGTAAGGGTTTTCTTACTATTCTCATGAATCCAGCCAATACTACGAGTTCTACTCCTCTTGATATAAGTTCATCCCTTATTTTTTCATAAAAAGCATCTTTTGTTGAAAAATCCTTTGGATTTATATAAAGATAAGGAATTCCATGTTTTTTAGCTCTTTCAATAGCATAGGCATTAGGATTATCAACTATAAGAATCTCTATTTTTGCAGGAATTTTACCAGCTTCAATTTCATCAATAATTGCTTGAAAATTAGATCCTCTTCCCGATGCTAAAACGCCTATTTTAAGCATAACTAAACCTCCATAGTTTTAAATTCATGAACAAAATCAACAACTTTTTTAAGTATATCAACTGAGGTATTAATATTTACTCCATGACCAAGGTTAAAGATATGGGCTTTAGCTAATCTTCCGTGTATTAGAATTTTTTTGACTCTTTTAAAGAGCTCATCTTCTGTACCTAAGAGAGTTAGGGGGTCAAGATTACCTTGCAGAGCGTGATATTTAAATAAATCAGTGGCGTCTTTCATATCAATCTTCCAGTCAATACTTAAAACATTTGCGTTTAAATCTTTTAAATTATTAGCAAGTCCTGAGGTATTTGAGCAAAAATATATTACAGGAACTTTATTTATACTATCAATAATCTTTTTAACATATGGTTTAACAAAAATTTCGTAATCAAAGGGAGAAAGAATTCCTGCCCATGTATCAAAAATTTGGACTACATGAACACCTGCTTTTATTTGTTCTTTTAAATACTTAATAGTTGAGTCTGTAAAAATCTTCATAAGTTTATGAAAACCTTCTGGTTCTGAAAACATAAATCTTTTAGTATTTATAAAATCCTTTGTTGACCCTCCCTCAATAATATATGTTGCCAAAGTAAAAGGTGAGGCTGCAAAACCTATTAAAGGAACTTCAAGCTCTTTTATTAGAATCTTTATAGTTTGGAAAACATAATATACTAAATCAAGTTCTATCTCTTTTAAAAACTTAATATGAGATGATGTTTTGATTGTTGGGTATACCTGTGGTCCTTTATCATCTGTGAACTCTATTTTAATACCCATTCCTTCAAGGGGTATCAAAATATCAGAAAATAGAATTGCTGCATCAACTCCTAAGATCTTTACAGGTTGTAGAGTTACTTCTGCAGCGATTTCAGGTGTTTTACACATTGTGAGAAAATCATATTTTTGCCTAATTTTTTGATACTCTGGCATATACCTTCCAGCCTGCCTCATAAACCAGACAGGTGTATAGTCTGTTTTAATACCTTTACAAGCATTAAGAAAGGTATCTCTCATTTTGCTTTCCTCGGAATATAGTTACAGTAAGGGTCTTCTTCCATGTAGTCATTTTTTAGGCAGTATGCTCTTGCTCTACATCCTCCGCATACATTTATGTACTCACAAATCCCACAGCGACCTTTATATGAAGAAAAATCTCTTAAGTTTATAAAAAGTTCTGAGTTTTCCCATATTTCTCTGAAAGACTGTTTTTTTATGTTGCCTGCTGATAGAGGAAAATAACTACAAGGCATTATATCTCCGTCAACATTTATAAAGCATATAAGCTGTCCTGCCACGCATCCTTTAGCACCACCAGTTGAAAAACTTAGAGATCTTCTTTCAAATTTTTCTCCTTCTATCTTTGATCTCTCAATAGTTACTCTATAGTATTGAGGTGCACATGTAGGTCTTACGAGAATCTCTTTTTCTTTTTTTTCCATTTCATAATGCCAATTAAGAATTTTATAGTAATCCTCATAACTTATCAATTCATCTAAGAGTTCTTCTGCTCTGCCTGTAGGCACTATCATGAACATATACCAGGCAGTTGCTCCAAGTTCCTTTGCTAATCTGTAGACCTCTGGAATTGTTTCTTGATTTCTTTTGGTAAAGGAGGAGTTTATCAAAAATGGTATTTCATACTCTTTTAAAAGTTTGACCGCACTAATTGTTCCTTGAAAGGCTCCTTTTTGATTACGAAAGTTATCATGAACATCTTCATTTGGACCATCTAAACTTAAGGAGACCATTTTTATACTTACTTCTTTCAATTTTTTACAGATCTCTTCACTTATAAGAGTTCCATTAGTAGCAACACACACTCTTAAATCCTTATTGTTAGCGTATTCAGTGATCTCAAAGAAGTCTTCTCTTAAGAGGGGTTCTCCACCTGTAAGGACCAAAACAGGTTTGGCATATGAGGTTATATCATCAATTATTCTAAAACACTCCTTTTTGGGTGGATCTGGATGTTCCTTTACAGCTTCTTCTGATGAGGATCTACAATGAATACATCTTAGATTGCATCTACGTGTAATTTCCCACGCTATCCATTTTGGTTCAAACTGCATTTAACTATTATAACTTAAAATAAGCTCTTTTATTGAGTTATAATAGATAACTAAATGGAAAGAAGAGAAAGATGGCATTCAAAATTAGGACTAATCTTGGCTACAGCAGGTAATGCTGTAGGACTTGGCAACATCTTAAGATTCCCCTCAAAAGCGGCTCTTTACGGCGGTGGAGCCTTCATGGTTCCCTATTTTATTGCTTTCTTTCTTATGGGATTACCTTTGATGATTATTGAATGGGTTATAGGAAGATATGCAGGACGTCATGGACATGGCTCAATGACGGGTATTTTGGGACTTTTCTTTAATCATGCAAGCTGGGCAAGAGTTCTTGGCTCAATAGGAGTTGCTATACCTCTTCTTATATGTATGTACTATATATACATTGAATCATGGACTCTTGGTTTTGCCTTTCTTTCTCTTTTTGGAGAAATACCAACTCCAATTAAAAGCTCTGATACTCAAGAGGCAGTTAAGCCATATGTTAATTTCTTCAGAGAATATACTAAACCTTCAGTAATTGCGTATCTTTTTCTTATTTTAACAATTGCTATTAACTGGTTTATTCTTCAAAGGGGAGTCAGAAGAGGAATAGAGATTACAGCAAAAATTGGAATGCCTGCCATAATTATATTTGGTTTATTTCTTGGATTGATATGTCTTTCTGCAGGTAATTGGAAAGGATTAGAGGGTTTAAAATTTATCTACAATCTTAATTTTTCAAGAATCACTGATCCTGTTGTATGGATTGAAGCCGCTGGACAGATATTTTTTACGCTTTCTCTTGGAATGGGAGCAATCGCAGCCTATGCAAGTTATGTATATCCAAGGGAAGATGTAGTAAAAGCAGGAATCTGGACTGCAGGAATTAATGAGTTTGTAGAGGTCGTTATAGGTGCATCAATTGCTATTCCTGCAGCTTTTGCCATGTTTTCTGCATTAGCTATACCTGAGCTTGCAAAAGAGGGAACTTTCAGACTTGGATTTATGACAATGCCAGCAATTTTAATGAGCTTTCCTTTTGGAAAGATAATTGCATTTGTATGGTTTTTGTTACTTTTTTTTGCTGCTTTGACCTCTTCCTTAGCATTAATACAGCCTTTGATAGCTCT
This sequence comes from Thermodesulfovibrio sp., assembly GCA_025060075.1. Classification (GTDB taxonomy): domain Bacteria; phylum Nitrospirota; class Thermodesulfovibrionia; order Thermodesulfovibrionales; family Thermodesulfovibrionaceae; genus Thermodesulfovibrio. The sequence goes on along the minus strand of JANXCZ010000038.1, from coordinate 10,631 downwards.
TTTTGAAGATGAGATGAAGTGGGAACATAAAAAAGCAGTTAATATATCAATGATTTTAGTCACGATAGGTGCTCATTTTTCAGCTTTTATTCCAAATTTTATAGATGAACTTGATTTTTGGGCAGGATGCTTTTTACTTCTTTTCTTTGGCCTGATTGAAATAGTTGTCTTTATATGGGTATTTGGAATTGATAACTTTTATAAGGAGTTGACAATGAATACAACTATTAAGTTGCCGAAATTCTTTGTATATATCATGGCAACAGTATCTCCGCTTTTTATAGTCTTTATTATATATTTTTGGATTATAAAGGACTTTGAAAATATTGTTTTTACTACTGAGCCTACGAAGCTTTTTGCTCGTGGATTTATATTGTTGTTTATATTATTTTTGTCTATTATTGCAATTAAAAGTAGAACAATTATTATGAAAGACATAAGATATCTTAAATTGATAAAAAAGTAGGAGGAGTATTTGGCTGAGTTTGAATCAAAAGAGACATTTCTTGAGTTTTTAGAAAACTCTGATTTTTATAACTTAATCTTTATGGCAAACTCAGAAAGAGAAAAATATAAGGGAAATAAAATAGAACTATGCGCCATAGTTAATGCAAAAAGCGGTCTTTGTTCAGAAGACTGCGCTTTCTGTGCTCAGTCTTCAAGATATAAAACGAATATATCTATTTATCCTTTGATGGATAAAGAGGAAATATTAAAAAGAGCTTTAAAGGCAAAGGAACATAAAGTCAAGAGATTTTCAATTGTAATAAGTGGGAAAAGGCCATCAAAAAGGGAAATAAAAGAAATTGCACAAACTATTGAAAATCTTAGAAAAAATGGAATAAACACATGTGCCTCTTTGGGACTTTTAAGTTATGATGAAATCCTGTACTTAAAAGAACATGGTCTTGAGAGGCTTCACTGTAATATAGAGACTTCAGAAAGATTTTTTCCAGAAATCTGCACAACTCATAGCTTTTCTGATAAAATCCATACATTAGAGTCAGCAAAAAAAGTAGGGCTTTCAGTGTGTTCTGGTGGAGTTTTTGGTATGGGTGAGTCATGGATTGACAGAGTTGATATGGCTTATTTCTTAAAAAGCTTAGATGTTGATTCCGTGCCGATTAATTTTCTTACTCCTATAAAGGGAACTCCTTTGATGGATAGAAAACCACTGCCTCCAATGGAGGCTTTGAAGATTATATCAGTGTTTAGACTGATATTGTCAGAGAAAGATATAAGAGTCTGTGGAGGAAGACCTTTACTTGGAGATTTTCATTCATGGATTTTTCTTGCGGGAGCAAATGCTTTAATGACAGGAGACTACCTTACAACTCAGGGAAGAAACTACATTGATGATTTAAAACTAATAGAAAATCATGGACTTGAAGTTGATTATGTGGTCACTTAGAATGAGATCATCAATAAATGAGAATGGAATTGAAAGGCATATTTCAGGTGCAGAGGGAATATATAACTTAAATGAATTAGAAATATTTTTGAAGAAATTTTTAAAAAGAGCCATTGAGCATCCTATAGGTATGCCAGATAAAATTGTGTTTACAGTAGAAAAGATAAAAGAACCAATTCAGAATGTTAAAGTTCTTCCTTTAAAAACCATATTTTGTAACTCTCCAGAGGAGGCTTATGAGGTAATAAAGGAAAATATTTTAAAAATTGGAGTATCAGAAAAGGCATTATATAAGGCATGGGAAGTAATAAGAAACTATAAGATGAGAGGTGCTACGATAATTGATTCATTAAGTGGAGATCGTCTTGAGCCTGATAAGGAAAGAGGAGTTAGAGTATCCAGGATTCAGATGGATAAAAACAGAAAGATTCAAATTTTAAGAAAGATAAAAAATCTTACAAATCAACCACAGAGAGTTATTGAGGCATTAACTCTTGCATCAAAAGTAGCATCCTTAGATGATGTAGTGGCTGAGATCTGTGTTTCTGATAATCCTGATTATACAACTGGTTATATAGCTTCAAGGAAGTTAGGATATTTAAGAATAACTAATATAAAGAAAGAAGGCGAAAGTATTGGTGGAAGAGCTTTTTTTGTCAAAACTCCATTAAATATTGAAAAATTAATATACTTTCTTGAGAAAACTCCTGTAATTGTCATATGAAATACCAAAAAGTTTTTCTCATTGGAAATCCTGTTGCAGGTGGAGGAGCTTTGAAAAAAATTAAAAAGGCAGACGACATATTGAAAAATAAAGGAATTCCTACTGAGATTTTGCTTACCAATAAACAAGGTGATGCTGAGAGATTCGCAAGAAATATAAAGGATAGCTTTAATAACTTTTCTACTCTTGTTGTTGTTGCAGGCGGAGATGGAACATATAATGAAGTTGTAAATGGACTTGCCTTTTCTGATGTGCCTATGGCAATTCTTCCAATGGGAACTACCTCAGTGCTTGCAAAAGAGTTAAAAATTCCACAAAATATAGAAAAAGCAATAGAGATTGCACTTACAGGGAAAACTCTGAAAGTTCATCTTGGGTGTATAAAAAATAAAGAAAAACAAAAACTTTTTATTCTTATGGCAGGAGTTGGATTTGATGGAAAGGCAGTATTTGGAGTAGATCCAAAAAAGAAGAAATATCTTGGAAAAATAGCCTATATTCTAAGCGGAATTAAAACTTTGTTGGAATACAATCCTTCAGAACTTATAATAAATAACTCTGAACAAAAAAGAGCATACAGCACAGTTGTATGTAAAGCTGCATGTTATGGAGGAAGTTTTAAAATAACACCTGATGCAAATTTAAAAGAACCTTATTTATATGTTTTTCTTTCAAAAACTAAATCGAAGATAGGACTTTCTCTTCAAATTTTGGGAATAATATTTGGTATACATCTTAAGATGAAGAATACTGAATATTTTAAGACTAAAAGCTTAAAAATTTTAGGTGACGCTCATATACAAATAGATGGTGATTATTTTGGAAAAACTCCAGTAGAAATTAACATTATAGAGAATGCATTGAACCTTGTTGTCCCTTTTCAAACATAAGAATGATGCTTATTCTTCTGTTTCTTGGATCTTTTGGATTTTCTTTTATTAATGGAAGTGTATCAGCATAACCAACCACTCTTGCGATTTTTTCTGGTGGGACTCCAAATTTTTCAAGCTCTCTTCTTGCTGAAGATGCTCTTGCTGTTGAAAGTTCCCAGTTTGTTGTTTTTCCCCCTTTGAATGGTACTGCATCTGTATGTCCTTCTACTGCTATTCGCGCTGGTTCATCTTTTATATTTTCTGCAACTATTTTTAAAATTTCTCTGGCTTTTTCAGTTGGTTCAGCAGATGCGAGAGGAAACATTGGTTGACCTTCAAGATCTAAGATCTGAATTCTCACTCCTCCTTCAACTACATCTATCATTATGTGGTCTTTAAGCTCCTTGAGTCTTTCTTCTATTGTTTTCTTAAACTCTTCTTCAAATTTTTTTGCACGGTTTTCTGGTGTATATTCTTGAACAGATGTTTTTATTTCTTGATGAATTGCTGAAGACTCTTGCATAAAAGATCTGCCTGATTCAAAGATGTTGAAGTTTTTAAAATAGTTAGCAAGGGCAGCTTTTTTAACAGGATCCAGCATTGAAAGAAGCCATAGAAGTAAAAAGAAAGCCATCATGGCTGTTGTAAAGTCAGCATAGGCTACTTTCCAACTTCCACCATGATGACCTTCATGTCCTTTTTTAATCTTTTTTATTATTATGGTTGTTTTAGATTTATCTGCCACTTTTTAGAGCCCTTATCTCTTCCTCTACTTCATGAAATGAAGGTCTTACATGAGGAGGAATACTTCTTCTGGCAAACTCAACAGCAATCTGAGGAGCAGATCCACTCACAAAAGCTACAAGAGCTGTTTTGATGATCTGTAAATACTCTTTTTCATTATGTACATTTGCTTCCAGACGTCTTGCAAGTGGCCCAACAAATCCATAACACATAAGAACTCCCATAAATGTTCCGACCAATGCAGCTCCTACAGAGTGTCCAATAACTTCAGGAGGTTCGTTCATTTTGCCCATTGTGAGAACAACTCCTAAGACTGCTGCAACAATTCCAAGTCCTGGAAGACTATCAGCAATGTTATGAAGATTTTTTGCTGGAGCTGACTCAGTTTCATGTAATGTTTCAATCTCACTGTCAAGAATACTTTCAAGTTCATATGGAGAGACTGTGGTTGTCATTACTGTTCTTAAGGTATCTGTAAGAAGTGCCATTGCATGATGATTTTTCATAAAATTCGGATATTTAGAAAAGATTGCACTATTTTCGGGTTCTTCCACATCCTGTTCGATAGATATAAGTCCCTCTTTTCTAATTTTTGTAAAGAGTTCACTCAAAAGTAAAAGTAAATCCATATAGTCTCTCTTTGAATAACCCTTTGCACCAGTTACGGTTTTGATTGCACCTTTTATTACTCCTTTTAATACATGAGGAGGGGAGGCAATTACAAGTGCACCAAGAGCAGCGCCAAATATTATCAAAAGCTCTGCTGGTTGGACAAGAACAGAAAGATTACCTTTACCCATTAGATAACCACCTACTACACTACCTAAAACAACTAATCCACCGACTACTACAAGCATTTATATTTCCCTTTTTTGCCTGATTAATTGTCTTTGACGATGGAAAACAAATCTTATAATGTAGTCTCTAATGTCTTCTTCTATATTGATAAATTTTACAGCTACTCTATAGCCATTGTTTACCTTTTCAGATTTAACTACTTCTCCGTATAGAAATAATGCTACCGGTAATGGTAAATCAAGAACCACCTTAAGCTCAAGAATATCTCCTTTATTGTAAGGTACATCTGAAATAAAACTCATACCTCCTCCACTTATATTTACCTCTGTTGGTGGAAGACATGCAAATCCGTTTTCTCTAAAAGTCCACAAATTGATAAGATAGTCAAGCTTTGAATTAATAAACTTTATCCACTGTGCCAATGCTTTATCAGTTGGCTCTTCAACAGGAGGATGAGTAAAACTAATTTCTCCTGAGATTCTAGATTTTATTCTTTGTTTTTCTTCATTAGAAATTAGTCTTACTCCAAGAGGGACAATAGCATCTACCCTTGAATACTCTCTCATTTTTTGATATACCTCTTCCATGTTCATAGTATTATAAATTATCTTAATATGATAAGTTCAACTCTTCTATTTTTGGCTCTTCCCTCATCAGTATCATTAGGAGCTATAGGTTTGTATTCTCCATATCCAGCAATTAAAAATCTATCAGGAGAAAGTCCTCTTTGTAATAAAAAATGTAGCACTGACGATGCTCTTGCTGCAGACAACTCCCAGTTTGACTTATAAATAGAAGACCTAATAGGAACATTATCAGTATGTCCTTCTATGGCTACTTTTCCTGGAATTTCTTTCAATTTTTCTGAGATTCTTATAAGTGCTTCAATAGAGTCAGGTTTCAGTTCAGCAGAGCCTGAACTAAATAAGAGAGAATCAGGAAGGGTTATTACAATGCCTCGTGCATCTGATTTTATATTTACCCCTGAAATGTCATTTAAGAGTTTTCTTAGGTCTTCAATAATTGCTTTATTCCTGTCTTCTTCAAAAGAGATTGGTTCATCAATAACTTTGAAGACTTTTCTTAAAGAAATTGTCATTTTTTCTGCTTTTGTAATATCAATTGATGAAAGAGCATAAAGAGCAACAAAAAAGGTAAATAAGAGGGTTAAGAAATCAGAGTATGATATAAGCCAGCGATGTATGTTTTCTTCTTCTTCATTATTATTTCTTCTTCTAATTCTCATATTCTCTCCCTTTGACGTTCTCTGACAAATGACTCAAGCTTTGTTCTTAAAAAGTATGGATTAATACCTGCTTCTATACCAAGTATTCCCTCAATCATTAGTTCCATAAGAAGAATCTCATCTTCAAGTTTGTTGACTATTCTCTTTGCTATTGGAATAAATATAAGATTTGCTGAACCAACTCCATAAATAGTTGCAACAAAAGCTGTTGCTATACCTACACCGATTTTTGAGGGATCTGCAACATTTTTGAGGACATGAATAAGTCCTAAAACTGCTCCTATGATACCAATTGTTGGTGCATATCCTCCAGCAGACTCATAAACTTTAGCAGCTCTTCTTATTATATTTTCATAGGTATATATTTCTTGAGTAAGTGCCTCTCTAATAAGGTTTGGAGACAATCCATCAATTACATAAGTAATTCCCCTTCTTAAAAATGAATCATCTATTCTGTCCAGTTCTTCCTGAAGAGCCAATAGTCCTCTTTTTCTGGCTATAACTGATAAATCAAGAATGGTCTCTATAGTTTCATTAAAGTTGACTTTTCTGTTGAAGAAGATAAATTTTAAACTAATAAATGCTGTAGTAAGATCCTTAGATGGAAAGCTTAATATAACAGCACCTAATGTTCCACCAAATACAATAATAGCTGCAGCTAACTGGACGAGATGGGCTGTTGTACCACCTTCCGCTATATTTCCTGCAATAATCGCTCCAATTCCTAAAATAAGTCCAAGTATTGCAATTAAATCCATTTTTGCTATTTATAATAGCATTTATTACATTTTAATTTTTTCCCACAACTACCAAAATATATGATTCGGTATTAAGAATTCTATTTGCAACTTTCTTAATATCATCTATTGTTACTTTTTCAATATATTCGGGATACTTCTTTATATAATCATCTCCAAGATCGTAAAACTCTATGACTGGTAAAAATTCGCTTATTTTTTTCATTGTATCAATTCTTAAAGGAAAACTTCCTGAGAGAAATGCCTTTGCTTCTTTTATCTCTTCAGATGTTAATGTTTTTTCTTTCATTTTTTTTAGTTCTTCTATAATTAATTTTATAACTGTGTGAGTATTTTCAGCTTTTGTCTTTACCTCTATATAAAAAGCTCCAGGTAAAAGATAGGGATTAAAAGTGCTATAAACTGAATAAGCAAGACCTCGTTCTTCTCTTATTTGTTTAGCAAGTCTTGATGTAAGTCCTCCACCGCCAAGAATGTAGTTCATGATACTTAAAGCATAAAAATCAGGATCTTTTCTTGAAATTCCCTCGAATCCAATAATTATAGTTGATTGAGTTAAATCATCTCTATTTATAAAAATTTTTAAAGGTTTATCCCTTTTGACAAATGAAGGAGGATTTATATTTCGTGTTTTCTTTTGTCCATACCACATTGAGATAGGTTTTTCAATTAGTTCTCTTAATTCATTTTCATTTATATCTCCTATGATTGAAAAAATCATGTTATTTGGAGTGTAGTGTTTGGTATAAAACTCTAATATATCCTGTCTTTCTATATTTTTAAGCTCTTCAGGCTCTCCTTCAATTAATCTTCCATAAGGATGTGGTCCAAAAAGTGTTTTAAGAAAGCTTTTATAAGCTATGAAAGAGGGATCTTGTTCCATTTGTTTTAAGGATTTTTCAACTCTTGATATCTCTTTTTTTATTTCTTCTTCAGGAAAGGAAGGATTTATAAGAATATCAAAGAAAAGATTTAAAGCTTCCTTTAAATGTCTTTTTGTAGCACTTAAAGTTAATATCGTGTAGTCATAGGTAACTTTTTTTTCAATTGATATGGCTAAGAAATCAATTTCATCCTCAATCTGTGTTGCAGTTCGTGTTTTTGTTCCGTGAGTAAGTAAATGAGCTGTAAGATAGGCAACTGAGGGTTTTGGTTCGTCAAGAGGAGATGCAGGAATTAAAACAGATACATATGCAATTGGAATGTTATCCCGATAAAGATACTTAATTTTTGCTCCATTTTGGAGATTAAAGGTTTTAAGATCCATTTTTTCAGCCCCTGCTATAGAGTTAGAAAATAAAATAATAACACAAGAAACTATTGAGAAAATAAGGAGTCTTCTCATTTAGGTAAAAGTTCTCCTACGCTTAGATTGTTAAGATTAAAGTACTTTTTTGCTACATTTTGAACATCATTTGCTGTTACTTTCATTATATCTTCTTTGTATTGGTTAATCATCTTCCAACTTCCAAGAATTTCAAATTTTCCTATATAAAGAGCCTGTCCAAAAACAGAGTCTTGACTAAAAAGAAAAGAAGCCTCCACCTGATTTTTTGCTTTCTCTATTTCTTTTTCAGTAGGAGGTTCGTTTTTTATTCTTTCAATTTCTTCTTTTACAATCTCTTCTACCTCTTTGATTTTATCTACTTCTTTAACTGATACAAAGATAAAGAATAAAAATCCATCTCTACTTAATGCTGAATTGCCTGTATATACATTTACTGCTAAGGCAGTTTCTTTTACGAGTTTTCTATATAGTCTTGAGCTTTGTCCTCCTCCAAGAATCGTACTTAATATTTCAAGAGAAAGACTATCTTTGTTTGGATAAGCAGGAACTTTATATGCCATTACAAGCATTGGCAAATGAGTCTTTTTTCTAAGTATAACTCTTCTTTCTCCATATTGTTTTGGTTCATAAATTATCCTTCTTGAAGGAAAACAAGATGAAGAAATGCTCTCAAATTTTTCCCTTATTTTTTCTCTTACATCCTCTATTTTTATGTTTCCTGCAATAACTATAAAAGCATTAGATGGACAGTAATATTCATGATAATAGTTTTTTATATCCTCAAGAGTAATATTTTGAATATCCTCGCTCCAACCAATTATAGGTCTGCGATAAGGATGTTGTTTAAATGCTATTCCAATTACCTCCTCAACTATAAGATTTTCAGGATCATCCTCATATCTTTGTCTTCTTTCCTCAAGAACAATCTTTTTTTCAAGTTCAAAGTCTTCAGGATTAAACAGTAAGTTTGCCATTCTATCAGACTCAAGATCAATTGATGTTTGGATTTTTGAGGGAGATAATTTTTGAAAGTAAACAGTATAATCTTTAGTCGTAAAAGCATTGTCAATTCCACCTTGTGATTGAATTATTTTGGAAAAGACATTACCAGGATAGTTTTTACTTCCTCTAAACATTAAATGCTCAAGGAGATGACTTATGCCTGATTTTCCTTCTGGTTCATCTATAGAACCAACCTTATACCATACTTGAAAGGTTGAAACTGCTGATGAGTGATCCTCAATATATATTACCTTTAGACCATTTTTTAAAATTTCTTCTTTAATCTTAGAAAAACCCATGAATGGAAATATTAAAATAAAAATCAATGATAATACAAGATGTTTCATTTTATTCCAAATTTTTCTGCAATCTCTTTAATCGTCTTTTTCAAAGGAGTTAAATCAGATGATTTAACAACATATGCATCTGATGCCCATATTGAGAAATCATCTCTGTAATCATAAGCAGTAAGCATTATTACCGGGATATTAGGATTTTTCTGTTTTAACTGTCTTAAAACTTGAATTCCATCGATATCTGGCATCATTATATCAAGAGTTACTATATCTGGTTTTTGAGTTTCAAAAAGTTCAATAGCTTCTCTTCCTGAATTTGCTGTGATAACTTCATAGCCTTCCTCTTCAAGTTCTGCTTTATAAAGCATAAGTATATTTTTTTCATCATCAACTACCAAGATTTTCATTATCTCCTCCTTTTTCTTTATATAATGGCAGATAAATTCTAAATGTTGTTCCTTTATTAATTTCGCTTTCCACTTTAATTATACCACCATGTTCTTCAACAATTCTTTTTGATATAGCAAGTCCTAATCCAGTTCCACTTATTTTTGTTGTAAAAAATGGATCAAAAATCCTCTTTAAATTTTCTTTGTGTATTCCACATCCAGTGTCTTCAACCTCAATTATAAAGTAATCCTTTTTCATATCAGCTATTTCTAATGGTAGTTTATCTGCCTTTTCTATTTTAAGAGTTATTGTTCCATCTTTTGTTGCATCATTTGCATTAGATATAAGGTTTAAAAGAACTTCTTTTAGCTTATCATAGTTGCCACGTACCGTAAAGTCCTCTTCTGCTATGATTTTTAACTCGTTGTTATTTTCCTTTAAAGTAGACTCAACGAAATTGATGACATTTTCCACAAGAGTCTTAATTTTAAAGGGCTCTTTACTAATTTGATAAGGCTTTACAAAACTTAGAATCTCATTCAAGATTCTTTCAAGTCTTTTTACTTCTTCAATGATAATTTTTATGTACTCTTTAGCTTTTTCATCTTTCAGGATTTTGTCAAGTCTCTTAGCAAAACCACCTATTGCAAGTAGAGGATTTCTTATCTCATGAGCAACCTTTGCTGCCATCTCTCCAAGAGCTGCCATTTTTTCCATTGACATGATTCTTTCTTTTAAGTTTCTAAGTTCTGTTATATTCTTTGCTACATTGATAGTTCCTAAGAGATTATTATTTTTATCAAATATGGGAGAACTGGATATTAGATAGACTCCATCAAGATAGTTATCTTCAATCTCTCCCACTTGTGGTTTTCCCGTTTCGAGAGCCTTTTTGTGTGGACACTCTTGTGATGGATGATTAATTTGATGAATAAGTTTAAAACATTTTTTACCAACTACCTCATCTTCCTTTAATCCAATTGCATTAAGAAATGACTTGTTTACTTTTTTTATTGTATAGTTTTCATCGGTGTAATAAATAAGATCTGTTATTGAATTGAAAAGCATTTCAAGCTCTTTTTCTGCTTTTTCTACTTTGTCA
>JANXCZ010000058.1 GCA_025060075.1 Thermodesulfovibrio sp. | reverse complement strand
TTCATACTGTCTTAAAACATTATAAAAACTATCTCTTTCTGTTGGTACCTTTCCTGTCTCACGGATTAGATGAATTAATTCTTTCGTGGTAATACCTTTTTTAGAACGGGCACCTGCTGAGTGGGCTATTTTTTCTTCAATAACTGTACCCTCAATGCAGTCAGCACCAAAAAGAAGGGCCAGTTGAGCAAGTTTCTCCCCAAGCATTATCCAATATGCCTTTATATGGGGAATGTTATCAAGCACAAGCCTTGAAACTGAAATTGTCTTTAAATCCTCTATTCCTGATGGATAGGGCACTTTAATATCATTATTCTCTGGTTGATAACTCAGAGGAATGAAAGCAAGAAATCCGCCTGTTTCATCCTGAAGCTGTCTAATTCTAAGAAGATGGTCAACTCTATCCTCATAAGACTCCACATGACCATATAACATTGTAGCGTTCGTCTTTATTCCAATCCTATGAGCAGTCTTTATAATCTCAAGCCATCTTTCACCTGAGATTTTTTCAGGACAAATTATATTACGCACATTAGAATTGAAAATCTCAGCTCCTCCACCAGGCATTAAGTTGACTCCCGCTTCTTTTAGTTTTATTAAAACATCTTCAACTTTTAAGCCAGATTTTTTAGAAAAATAATCTATCTCTACAGCAGTAAAAGCCTTTATTCCAATATTTGGAAACTCTACTCTTATTGCCTTAATGATATCAAGATAGTATTCAAACTGCCATTCAGGATGTAAAGCAGATACAATATGGACTTCACTAAGATAGCCGATACTCTGCCAAGACTCTTTTAAACTTGATAGTATTTCCTCTATCGTCATCTCATAGGAGCCTTCCTCTTCCTTTGAACGGGAAAAGGCACAGAAACGGCAACGATTTACACAAATATTTGTAGGATTTATATGCCTGTTAATAATAAAATATGCTCTATTTGAGTTTATTTTTCTTGATACATAATCAGCAAGCTGTCCAATTGAGTGAATGTCATCGTAATTAAAAAGAAATAATGCATCTTCCTTTGTAAGCCTCTTCCCACTTAGCACTTTATCCCTTATTTTTGAAAACATAATTTATTATAGCTTTTTTAAGCGATTATAAATCAAAAATTTGAGTTTTTGGAGTAGTACAACTCTAAAGGAGTTTGTTTTCTTTTAATTCCTTTAGATATTTGGAGTTAGACTAATTATTTTTGAGTTTTCTTCATTTTGTAACAATTCTATCATGGCAGACAATGAGTTCAGATGCATTGATTTGAGCAAGTCTGTATTTTTTAGTTCTCCGATGTTGAAAGCTGAGAGAAATATTAATGATTTATATATTTTTGTGCTTGTTTTTAAAGATAAAAATGATTTTGTTACAGTCTGTTCAAGAAATCTTTCACTTGCTCTTTTTACTTTTTTGTTAATAGAAATGATTTGGATCCAGTAATATCTGTCAATAATTCTGTCTGCTTTAAGCTCAAACAATGCATGTTGAAGTGTTGTCAAATTTTTAATATGATTGTGAAGCACAGCATCAGCAGCAAGATGGGTTAAATATCCATAGGCAAAGGATTTTTCTGCAGGAGTTTTTGCCTCATTAAGAAGAGAAAATCCTGTTTTCCATGAATGAGGATTTTTATCCTCAGGCAGATACTTTTTCCCTATTACAGTATCTGGAATAATGTTTCCATATATGAAATACTCTCTATAAAGTTTTATCATTGTTATTACTGATACAGGAATTAATTCTGAAAAGGAAAATATTTGCCCTGAAAGATAAGCGTGGGTAAGAGGTCCCCATGCATAGGAGTTTTCTGGAAGTATAAGTATTAAAAAAGCAAGTATTAACCCTATTTTCATGATCTATTATAAATATTCATTGCTCTATCTACGCCATCATTGACTACAACGAAGACTGCCTCAACTGCCTCAGAGATTTTTTCCTTAATCTGAGCTTTCTCTTCCTTAGTAAAAACACTTAAGACGTAATCTGAGACATATTCTTTTGGAACCTTACCAATCCCTATTTTTATTCTTATAAAGTTCTTAGTTCCAAGACTATCAATTATTGACTGAACTCCTCTATGTCCTCCAGAAGAGCCATCTCTCTTTATTTTAATTTTGCCTAAAGGCATGTCTAAATCATCATGCACCACGATTAAGGAATTTGGTAAATTCTTTAGAATAGTTTCATTTACGACTTTTTTTACAGCATTTCCACTTAAATTCATATAAGTAGTTGGTTTTACGATATAGATATTTTTATCTTCTAATTTCCATTCAGCAATATAGTAGTCATCTTTTTCCATAAACTTAAGATCATACTTCTTTGCTAACTCATCAACAACCATGAAGCCAACATTATGTCTTGTTTTTGCGTATTTTCTCCCTGGATTTCCAAGCCCAACAACTAATATCATTCAAAACTATTGTTCTTCCTCCTCAGTTTTCTTGCCTTTCTTTATTACCTCAGGCTCAAAATACTCTTCTACTGGAGTTACCTCTGCTTCCTCTTTTTCTACTGTAACTGTTGCAATCACTTCGTCAGGATTTGATATAACCCTTATTCCCTCTTCAAACTTAATATCACTTACATGAATTGAGTCTCCTACCTCTAAGTGAGAGACATCAACTTCAATATGGCCCGGAATTTTCTCGGCAACTGCCTCAATCTCAATCTCTGATATTCCGTGCTGAAGAACTCCTTTGTCCTGCCTAACTCCTATAGGCTCGCCTATAAGAATAACAGGAACCCTAACTCTAATCTTCTCAGTTGCACTTACTTCCATAAAGTCAACATGTAAAAGTTTACCTGTTACTGGATCAACTTGATAATCTTTAAGGATTGCTTTCTTTTCCTCTCCATTCAATTTAAGTGTTACAAATAGTTTTTCTTTTGTAGCAATACTCATGAATTGATAGAGTTCCTTCGCAGGTATCTGAATAGGAATTGAGTATCCAGCTTTATAGACTACACAAGGTATAATTCCTTTACTTCTTAGTTGTCTTGCAGCACCTTTTCCAGTTCTTTCTCTTTTTTCTGCATTTAGAATAAAGTTCTCCATTTTGGTGTCCTCCTTATACAAATAATGAGCTTATTGAAGTCTCCTCATGGATTCTTCTTATTGCTTCACCTAAAAGATGAGCAACAGTAAGGACTTTTATTTTTGGACATTTTTCTTTCTTTTCATGAACAGGAATTGTATCAGTAACTATAACCTCTTCAAGCACTGAGTTATTAATTCTTTCAATTGCAGGACCTGAAAGCACTGCATGAGTACATGCAGCAAAGACTCTTTTTGCACCTTTTTCCTTGAGTGCATTAGCAGCTTGAACTAATGTACCACCTGTGTCAATCATATCATCAATTATTAAAACATCTCTGTCTTTAACTTCACCAATAACATGCATAGCCTTAGAGACATTTGGAGCATCTCTTCTTTTGTCTATTATTGCAAGAGGTGCATTAATCTTCTTAGCAAAAGCTCTTGCCCTTTCTGTTCCTCCTGCATCAGGTGAGACAACAGTGATATTATTTATAAGATTGTTTTTTCTTAAATAATCCAAAATTACAGGTGTAGCAAGAAGATGATCAACAGGAATATCAAAAAATCCCTGAATCTGTCCTGCATGTAAATCAATAGATAAAACTCTATTTGCTCCTGCAACTGTAATTAGATTTGCAATTAACTTTGCTGATATAGGAACTCTTGGTTGAACTTTTCTGTCCTGTCTTGCATATCCATAATAAGGAATAACTGCAGTAATTCTTGCAGCTGATGCTCTTTTTAATGCATCAATAATTAAAAGTAACTCCATAAGATTATGATTTACAGGAGTACAAGTAGATTGTATAACAAATGCGTCAGAGCCTCTAACATTCTCTTTAATCTGGACCATTATTTCGCCGTCACTAAAGGTACTTACTACAGTTTCAGTGAGAGGAATCTGAAGATACTCACTAACCTTTTTTGCCAACTCAGGATTCGCATTTCCAGTTATCAACTTAATTGCATTAGGCATCCTCAACTCCTCAAAATAAAATCACCCTCTTTCTGAGGGTTTGTTTACTGGGGAGGCAGGATTCGAACCTGCGAATGGCGGATCCAAAATCCGCTGCCTTGCCGCTTGGCGACTCCCCAAGATTAAGATATTTATGATTCCGAAAGAGTGTGAACCACTCTACACCAATATCCTTTAAAAAACCTTAAAGCATCCTTCGCCTTAACCTCATCCTCAAATAAACCAAATACTGTAGAACCACTTCCCGTTAAAAGACTTATTTTTGCTCCAGCCTCTACTAATTTTTTCTTAATTTTATCTATTTCAGGATATCTTTCTAAAACAGATTTTTCTAAATCATTCCATAGACAAATTTTATCAATTTCTCCACTGCAAAGGTAATTATACAACTGCCAAATATTATTATTTATTTTTTGGTACTCTGTTGTCAATTCAGTTTTTAAATTTAGACTTTTGTATGCCCATTCTGTAGAAATACTGAAGTTAGGTTTTACAAGTAAGAGACAGTAAGATCTTGAGATTTTCAATGGCTTAACAACATCGCCTCTTCCTTCAACAATACAGATCGGAAGATAAAAGAAAAAGGGTACATCACTACCAATTGAAGCACCTATTTCATGGAGTGTATCTGTATTGAGATTAAGCTTCCATAGTTTATTTAGAGCTTTTAAGGTAGTTGCTGCATCAGAGCTTCCTCCTCCAAGACCTGCTCCTAATGGGATTTCCTTTTTAAGGACTACTTTTACACCTTTTTTTAATCCTGTATAATCTTGTAAGGCTTTTATTGCTTTGTATACTAAGTTTTCTTCTTTCTTTATGGATAAATTTGTTTCTATATCTACTGTTTCAGAAGGCTCAAAACTTAGTGTATCATGTAAATCAATAGCATGAATTAGTGATACAATATCGTGGTATCCATCTTCTCTTTTCTTTATTACTGAGACTGCCCAGTTTATCTTTGCAAATGCTTTGTAGATAAGCATTAGTCTTTTATAAGAGATTGAATCTCTTTTATCTTCTTTTCCACTCTTTCTTTTAAACCTTCTTCCTTTTCATGATACTTTATTGCTTCCTGCCATGCCTTTAATGCCTCTTTATAATTTCCAAGCTCTTTATATACATCTCCAAGATGTTCAAGAATTACAGGATCATCTTTTACATACTTTATTGCTTCAAGAAGATATTTTAAAGCATTCTCTTTATCACCGAGTCTGAAATAAACCCATCCAAGACTGTCAAGATAGTATCCATTGTTTGGCTTAAGTTGAACAGCTCTTTTTATTAGAGACAAAGCTTCTTGAAGATTAATTCCTCTGTCAGCATAACTATAACCAAGATAATTAAGAGCTTCGGCATGGTCAGGTTTTAAAGAGAAGGTCTTTCTCATGAACTTTTCTGTCTCTTCAAACTTACCAAGTTTATCAAATACTACTCCTGCCATAAAATTTATATCTGGATGATCTGGAAATCTTGACAGTGCATCTTCAATATAATTTTTTGCCCTTTGATAATCTTTTAAATCCAAGGCGGTTTCTGTGGCATAAAGATATATTTCAGGAACTTCAGTTGTAAACTGAAGAATCTCCTCATATATATTTAAAGCTTCTTTAAGTTTTTTCTGCTTTAGATAAACTGTAGCAAGATTAAGAAAGGCATTAACCTGTCTTGGATTTATTGAGATAATATTTTTTAAGAGATTTTCTGCCTCATTTAGTTTTCCTGTTTCAATATAGATTAGAGACAGATAATACATAAGATTTAAATCTTTTGGATGCTTTGACAAAAGATACTCAAGTTCTTGGGTGGCTTTATCATACTGTTTTATTTGTAAATAAAGTTGAATAAGTTTTTCGCGAATTTGATCTGTCTCTGATTTTTTTTCTTTTAGTGCCTCAAGCTCTTTTATTGCTTCTTTGTATGATTTCTGAGAAATGTAAAGATTTATTAGACGTTCTCTTGCAAAAAGATTTTCAGGATTTAGTTCTAATGCCTTCTTAAAGTAGTTTTCTGCTTCTTTAAGATTGCCAGCAAGTTCTTCAACTGCTCCAAGATTGGTATATGCTGGAATATATTCAGGATTAATCTTAAGAATCATCTTAAAACTTTCTCTGGCTGCATTAAGATCTTTTTTTTCAATATATATTACTCCAAGAAAGTGTAAAGCCATAATGTTGTCAGAGTCTTCCTTTAAAACATCTTTAAATGCTTCAATAGCTTTATCATACATTCCTAAGGCAAGATATAAATTTCCAATCTTTAATAGTATCTCAATTTTATTTGGTAACTGCTTAAGAATTTTTTCGTAAACCTCAATAGCATCTTTAATTTTCTTTTCTTTTACATATATTGAGGCAAGCACTTGTAAGGCACTTACATTTTCAGAGTCTTCATTTAGCACTGAGTTGATATAATTTTTTGCATTTTCTAAATCATCATTTTTTAAGTATGTATCAGCTAAGATTATTCTTAAAAACTTTGATTGAGGATTTACTCTTAATGCTTCTTTATAATAAGAGATTGCTTTATCTAAATCGCCGTTTATACTAGCGTAGTATCCAGCTACGAAATTATAATATGCATTTTCCTCTTCAGCAGAAACTGAAAAAGGCATGAAAAAGAGAAGAATGAAAACAAAAAATAAAATATAACGCATAAGATATTATTGCATAATAATTAGCAATAAAAAAAGGGGGATTTGATCCCCCTTAACAAGAACTTTTACACTTACAAGTTGGCATAGGCTTTACTGATACTTTCTTAATCATTCTTAAACACCTCCCTTTCATAGGGACTCAAACCTCTTCATGAGGTTCTTTTCAGAGCTTCATGCTCTTAATTAAATTATAGCAATTTTATATAAAAATAGAACAAAAAAATTATGTTTCATTCAAAATAAAAAAGTTAAATTAGGGAGCTAAAATAGGAGGTCTGTCAAAGAATATGTTTTTGCCTTTAACACTTAGAGGAATACCGAGTATTATTTGAGCATCCATAAGTCCAAGCTTTTTAACAGTAGCACCTATTGAGTACATCACTCTGTTGTCAACTCCAAGTTCTTTAGCAACAGAGACAAGTGAACCTATTGCTATTCCTAAATCTATTGCTCTTATTGTACAGACAGGGCCTGAGTATTCAATCTGAAATGTTTTCTGTTTCAGAATTGTATTACAGTCATATCCACATGCTCCACAGTTTACTCCCACAGGTTTTTTAAAGTTAAGTCCTACAAGCACTACTGCTTCAGCATCTCTTACATTTTGAGCATCTCTTTTGAAAAACTTATGAGTTTCCTTTTGCCCTATTGACTCCATCTCATTAGCCACTTTTTCTTTTTCCTCTTCAGATAAAATTGCTGTAACAATCTCATCTTCTCCCTTTGCCTTTGGTGCTGTTCTTGCTGAAATAAGCATTAATTTTGCAACAGTCTCAATTGCTTCCTTTTCTGGATTAATTTTCATCTTTGTCCTCCTTAACACAGTATTGATTTAATATTTTATTATACAGTTAGAATAAAAGATGCACAAAACCACCAAAGAAGAGTATCTAATAATAAAGGGAGCAAGACAGAATAACCTAAAAAACATAGATGTTATCATCCCCCATAATAAACTTACTGTAATAACAGGAATTTCTGGTTCTGGAAAGTCATCTCTTGCCTTTGATACGATTTATGCTGAAGGACAATGGCGTTTCATTGAATGCATGTCAAGTTATGCCAGAGTATTCATTGAGAAACTTCCAAGACCTGATGTTGATCTTATTGATAACTTAAGACCTACAATAGCACTTGAACAAAGAAATCCAGTTAAAGGCTCAAGAGCAACTGTTGGCACTCATACTGAGATTTATGACTATCTTAGAGTATTATTCTCAAAAATAGCAAAGCCCTTTTGCCCTAAATGTAAAAAGGAGATAAAATCTTGGAATTCTTCAAAGGTTACAAAGGAGCTTTTAGAAAATTATCATGGAAAAAGAGTTTTCATATTATTTGAAACTGAAGAGACTAAGGAAAAACTTATTCAGCTTGGATTTTCAAGAGCTTTAACATTTGAAAACAGTAATCCCAATGTAAGGGAACTTATAGATTTTGATGAAAAAATTAAGTTGGTAGTCGTTGACAGAATAAGGATAAGTGATCCATCAAGGCTTAATGATTCTGTTGAGATAGCTTTTAGAATGGGAAAAGTCAAAGTTTATATCGTTGAAGACAAAACTCTACTTCATTTTCCTTCTGAAGCAGTATGTCCTCAATGTGGTATACAGGCTTTAGAGCCTTCTCCACTTCTTTTTTCATTTAATCATCCTCAAGGAGCATGTCCTGAATGTAAGGGATTTGGTTATATTTTAAAATATGATGAAACTGCTATAGTTCCTGACCCCGAGCTTTCACTTACTGAAGGAGCTATTGAGATATGGGAAAGACCCACACTTAAGTGGTGGAAACAACAGCTAATAAAGGGAGCAAAGCTTTCTGGGATAGATATAAACACTCCTTATAAACTTTTGTCTCAAGAACAAAAGACCCTAATTTTTACAGGAAATCAATATTTTTATGGAATAAACGACTTTCTTGAGGAGCTTGAAAGAAAAAGATATAAGGTGCATGTAAGAGTTTTTCTTTCAAAGATTAGAAAACCTGAGTTATGTCCATACTGTAAAGGCAAGAGACTTAAAGAGACTGCATTGATGTTTAAAATAAATGGATTGGATATAGGAGACTTAAATTTTATGTCAATAACTCAGCTAAAAGAATGGATTCAATCACTTAGACTTACTCAAGAGGAGGCAAAAATCTCAGAAGAACCTATAAGACAGATTTCTGAAAAACTTAAGTTTCTTGAGACAGTAGGACTTGATTATCTTACTCTTGACAGACAGATTAAGAGTCTTTCTGGCGGAGAGTATCAAAGGCTTAATATATCAAATCAGCTTTCAAACAAACTTACAGAGACTCTTTATGTTCTTGATGAACCTACTGTGGGACTACATCCAAGAGATACTGACAGAATAGTTTCAGTTTTAAGAGAGCTTACAGATTATGGAAATACAGTTGTAGTTGTTGAGCATGACAGAGATGTCATAAAAAGTGCAGACTGGATAGTTGAGCTTGGACCTGGAGGGGGAAGTCTTGGTGGTGAAGTAGTTTACTGTGGAGATTTAAAAAATTTTTTAAAGCTTAATACTGTAACAGCTAACTACTTAAAGGAATCTAAGCCTCCTGTAATAAAAAATCATGGAAATTTATTTAAGAGCTTTATAACCTTAAAAAATGCCTATGGACATAATCTCAAGAACATAACAGTTCATTTTCCAATGAATGCCCTTACAGTTGTCACAGGAGTATCAGGTTCTGGAAAGAGTTCACTTGTTGTTGAAACTTTTTATAAAGCAGTTGCAAACCATCTCGGAGTGGATACACAAAAAGCCCTTCCATTTGAAGATATTGAGGGGATAAAAAATATTAAAGCTATAAAACTTATTGATCAATCTCCTATTGGAAGAACTCCAAAATCTATGCCAGTGACATATCTTGGTCTTTATGGTAGAATTAGGGATATCTTTGCTTCTCAAAAAGATGCTAAGCTTAGGGGATTTTCTTCAGCATTCTTTTCTATAAATAGTCCTCAAGGTTATTGTCCATCTTGCAAGGGAGAAGGCTATATAAGAGTCCAGATGTTTTTCTTTGAAGATTTATTTCTTCCTTGCGAGGAATGTGAAGGCAAAAGATTTAAAAAAGAAGTGCTTGAGATAAAGTACAAAGATAAAAATATACATGAAGTTCTCTCAATGAGTTTTGATGAAGCCTATGAGTTTTTCTATGAAGATGAGATTTTAAGAGAAAAGATAGATATTGTAAGACAATTAGGTCTTGGTTATCTAAGATTAGGGCAACCTGCCACAACTCTTTCTGGAGGAGAAGCACAAAGAATTAAGATCTGTGAGGAAATTCTTAATTCCGTGGCAGGGAAAAAGTCAAATCTTAAGGGAGTTGTATATATACTTGATGAACCTACTGTGGGTTTACACTATGAAGATGTAAAAAAGTTTCTCAATATTATAAAAAAACTTCTTGATAAATCAGCAACAGTCATTATAATTGAACACAATCTTCAAGTAATATCAGAAGCTCACTGGATAGTTGATCTTGGTCCAGAAGGTGGACAAAAGGGAGGATATCTTCTTTATGAAGGTATCCTCCCTGATTTTTTAAAGATTGAAAACTCTTATACTGCTAAATACTTAAGAGACTATTTAAAATCTTAGGAAAGCTCCTATTCCACCGTATTCAAGAAGTTTTCTTCTGTTCTTTTCTTCTTTTACAACCTCAACTAATGCAGCTTGCTCAATTGCCATCTCTGTTGCCTTTTCTAGCAGATTATAGCTTTTCATTACACAACTTTCGCATTCCATACAACATTCCACATTTTGAGTTGTAGCAAATCCACAGTTTTTACAAATAAAACCTTCTACTCTATAATCTTTTGCTATAATAAGTTTCATAACTCTTTTGTCTCTTAAGTATTTAAGTACATCATCAATTCCCATAACTGCATTGTCATTTTTCAATGATCTTGTAATAAGCTCTGAGACTGTTTCTTCTTCCTTTGAGTGTTCATAGCCTTCAATAATCGGAAGAATCTTTTCTAAAACTTCCTCCTTTGAAGCATGTTTTTCAATATTTGTTATTCCAACTATTTTTTGCTTTATTTCTTCATCAAGAATGTTCATTAGTTCAGAGATTGCTTCATCTGGACCTGCAACGATAAGCCTTCTTATATTTTTATCCTTAAGAAAACTATCAAATTTTTCAATCACATCCTTAAGATGCATCTTTACATGATAATCAATATGTCTTTCATATCTCTTTTCTGCAAGGGCAAACCATCCACCTTTTTTATGTTTTCCGGGAACATCTTCATGTTCAACTATTCCATACTCTTCAATCTCTCCAAGAAAAACTAAAAACACTCTGGCTGTACGTTTATCAACAAGAAGAACACCATATTTCTGATAGTTATCAAGCAAATCAAAAAGAGGAGTTGTATATGGACTTCTGTCAACAATCATATCTTCTTTGAGTTCTACGTTTAAATCATATCTTACCCAGAGATTCTTAGGAGAACAACTATAAATAACAACAGACTTTTTAAAGGATTCTCTTTCGCTTTGTAGAAAAGCCTCTATTTTATTAATATCTTCCTTGCAGGCATCTTGAATATCTTCTGGTAAAGTTTTTACAAGATTTTTAAACTTTGACAAATAAGCTTGTTTTTTTCTTTCTTGAGGAGAAACATTAAGAAAAAGGCTTACAACGTAAGCATCACTGAAATTAAACTTTTCAAGTTGTTCTAAATCCTTCCTTTCAAACATTTTCGCTCCCTCCTACAAAGTTCTTTAGAATTTCTAAAAATGAGACAAATAGGCTAAAGACAAGAGGTCCAATTATGAATCCAATAAGTCCAAAGACTTTTATTCCACCAAGAACAGAAAGAAATATAAATATAAGGGGAAGTCTTACTTTCCCTTTTAGAATTACAGGTTTCAAGATGTTATCAATAAGACTTATTACAAAGGCTCCCACCAAAATAAGAATAAATCCTTTTATAATAAATCCATTTACTATAAGATAAATAGAGGCAGGTCCCCAAATGGTAAAGGCTCCTAAGACAGGTATAAAGGAACAAACAGCAGTAGCAAATCCCCAGAGTGTTGGTGAGGGAATATCAAGAAAATAAAAGGTTACTCCAAGAATTGTTCCTTGAAGCATAGCTATCATAATACCACCATAGAAAGTTGTGTATATAATGTTTTTAATCTGATTTCTTATGGAGGTTTTATCAGTCTCTGCAAAGGGCAAAAACTCTTCAATCTTTCTCACAAAGACATCTCCATCTTTTAAAAAGAAGAAGGCAATAAAAAAAGTAAGTATCAGATTAAAAAGAAGGGTTATCATGTCTCCAAAGCCATGTGCAATTTTTAGAGCTCCCTCTTTTAGTAGTCCACTTAGTTCATTTTTAATTAAACTTTCAAGTGAAGAAATATTGCCTCCTGTAATAAAGCCTATTTTTTCAAGAATCTTTGAAAGCAAAGGATTAGCTGTTATTTTATTTATAAGTTCAGGAAGATTAACACTCCGTATAAGCTCTCCTGTTTCAAGAATAATCTGATATGAAATATAGACAAATGGAAAGAGAAAGAGAATTATAACCAAGAACATTGTTACTAAGGCTGTAATTCCTCTGTATTTTAAAAATTTTTTTAAGAAATCAAAAACAGGATGAAAAACCAAGGCAATAACTATAGCCCAACCAGCAGAAATAAAAAAAGACTTAAGAATCTGATAGTTTAAATAACCAAGTATACCAATAAAAAAAAGCAAAACCCAGATATAAAAACTTCTTTCAAGAGAAATTCTATATTTCCTTGATGGACTCATACTTTTATTTTATCTTTTTTGCAAAACTCTTCCAAAGACTTAATGAAATTTCTCCATTATGTCTTTCTGGGTGCCATTGAACTCCAACAAAAAAGGGATGGTCCTTAAGATAAACCCCTTCTATAACTTTATCTGATGCAGTACAAAATATCTGAAGCCCTTTACCTAAGATTTTAATGGCTTGATGATGAGAACTATTTACGGTATACTGCCCCTTCTTAAATAAAAAATCGTCAGTTACTTGAACTTCATGATTACATGATTGATGTTTTATGTTGCTTTCAATATTCTGATACAGGCTTCCACCTAAGAATATATTCATAAGTTGCATTCCATAACATATTCCTAAAATAGGCTTTTCTGTTTTAATAAACTCCTTAAGAAGTTGCATTTCTGATAAAACTCTCTCATCGGGAACAAGATTTTTACAAGCTATATTTTTTTCGCCATAAAAGTTTGGATTTATATCACCTCCTCCAGAGATTACTAAAGCTGAAATTTTATTGATATTACTCAGTATTTTTTCTGTCATATCAGGTGATATCATCAATGGAACAAATCCAAGATTAGTAATAGTTGCAATATAATCCCTATTTAAATAGGTTTTCTTTTTATCAACACCACATGTGATTCCAACAATCTTCATAAAAGAATCCTTCCTTTTCTTTTTCCTGTAAGTAAGCCTTCAGACAAGACAGTTTCTCCATTTACAATAACATATTTAATACCCTTTGAAACATTAAATGGCTCTTCAAAAGTTGCTTTATCCTCAATCTCAGAGGGATCAAAAATAACAATATCTGCGAAATAGCCTTCCTTTATAACCCCTCGTTTTTCAATTCTAAATGTTTTTGCTGGTAAATACGTAATTTTTTTTATCGCTTCCTCAAGACTTAAAAGTTTTTTTTCCAAAACATATCTTCGTATAAATCTGGGAAAGCTACCAAATCCTCTTGGATGAGGTTTGCCGTTTTTAGTAACTCCACTTGTGCATCTGGCAGAACTGTCAGTTCCTATCATTACATAAGGTTGAGTTAGAATTTTTTTAAGATTATCTTCACTCATTCCAAAATATATCACTCCTACCATAAGATTTGAGTTAATTAATAAATCACATATAAATTGAGCAGCATTTTCAAGGCTTACAACTTCTGCCAACTTTTTACCTTCTAATTTTTTATATTTTTCAGAGGCTACATCAGAAATTATAAGGCTGTTTAGAAAATCTTGTCCTTTTTCTTTAATGTAGTTTTTAATTTGAGCTCTTACATTTTTATTTTTTAGTTTTCTTATAATATCCTCTCTACTTCCTTCAACTATCCAAGAGGGTAAAAAAGCATCAAGATCTGTTTGAGAGGCAGTATAAGGATATTTGTCTGCGGTAATCTGTATTCCATTTTTTTGTGCTTCTTTTATTATATTTAAAACTATATCTATCTTCCACCAGTTGTCCTTTCCTGATGTTTTAAGATGAGAGATGTGAACAGGAACCTTAGCTTTCTTTGCAATTAAGATAGTTTCCTCAATTGCTCCAATGAGGCTTTCACCTTCACTTCGCATATGAGTTGCATAAATGCCTTTTGATTTTCTTAAGATTTTTGTAAGTTCAATAATCTCTATTGTATCAGAAAAAACTCCTGGAGGATATATCAAGCCTGTTGAAAGACCTCTTATCTTGTAAAAAAGCAAGGATTTTAAAAGTTTTTTCATCTTATTTATCTCTGTCTTGTCTAATTTTAGGTTTTTATAGCCAAATATAGAGCCTCTCAGATTTCCATGTCCACAAAGACTTACAAAATTAACTGCAGGTCTTACTTTTTTCAGCAGATTTATGTATTCTTCACAACTATTCCAAGGATTAAGTCCAAGAGCTTTTAACTCTGGAAGTCTTCTCTCAAGAAACTCGCCAAACATCGGAAATCCTGATATTCCACAATTGCCATTTACTTCAGTAGTAATACCTTGAGTGATTTTTCCCTCTGCTCTTGGATCTGCCAAAATCGTAAAGTCAGAATGAGAGTGAGTATCAATAAAGCCTGGAGTAAGTACTAACTCTTTTGCTTCTATGATTTTATTTGCAGAAAAATTTTCTTTACCAATGTATACAATTTTGTCTCCTTTTATTCCTAAATTGGCTTTAAATGGAGAGTTGCCAAGTCCATCAAATATAAGAGCGTTCTTTATAAGTAGATCCATTTATAAATTAGTTTTCTTAGTTTTATTGAGATTTGTTCTATTTGTTGAAGATACATGTTTTGTATATTTAACCTTTTTAATCTGATCTGTCTTCATAAAGTAGTTTTTTATTCCTTCACCAATTGATTGAGCTATTTTCATTCTATATGAATCTTGACTAAGAAGTCTTTCCTCTTCAGGGTTACTTATATAGGAAACCTCAAGTAAGCATGAAGGCATCTGAGCGCCTACTAATACATAAAAGAGAGCCTGTTTTACTCCATTGTCATTTCTAAGGAAAGAGTTTTTTAAACTATTTATGATAGAGTTGTGCACATATCCAGCAAGTTTTACAGAACTGTCTCTTTTTGCTTCCCTTTCTAATGAAGCAAGCATAAAACCAAGTTCATCTTTTAGCTGTTTCATCCTTTTCACAGAAATGGCGTTTTCTCTTGCTGCAACTCTTATTGCCTCTTCATCATCTGTCCAGTTCAAAATGTATGTCTCTATTCCACGAGCTAAGGAGTTAGGAGAAGCATTAGTATGAATTGATATAAAAAGATCAGCTTCTACTTTGTTTGCAATCTCTGTCCTTTCATTAAGTGGTATAAATACATCTTTGTCTCTTGTTAAGATAACTTCAAACAGGGGGTCATTTTTTAAAATATCTCTAATTTTTAATGCGATATCAAGAGTAACATCTTTTTCTTTTAATCCTGTAGGACCTATTGCTCCAGGATCCTTACCTCCATGTCCGGGATCAATAACAATTTTCCGCTTAAGTGTAATTTTTGATTCTTTTTCTTCGGATTTCTTAGGTGTCCTTATGTTTCCATGAGAGTATATATCAATAACTATTCTGACGGGATCTTCAAGTTGTATAATCTTAAATTCGTAATCAGATTTTTTAAGATCAAAGACAATTCTTACTGTGTTGAAATTAAACTGTCCAACTCGGATTTTGCTTACAACTGGATCATTTACTTGATACTCTTTTTTTAATTCTTTGTTAAGAATTGAGTTTTTTATATCCAAAAAAAGTCTATCTGGATTTTTAAGTTCTCCTTTTACAAACTCTGTAACCGCAGAGATTTCAACTACTACTCTTAATGCCTGAGGAAGTTCATAGTATCTTATGTCCTTGACTTGAATTCTTTCTTCTGCCTCTGCTTGAGAAAAACAAAACAGAGTTAATAAAATCAAAAAATTGAATAAAACTAAGAAAAGTTTGAACATTATCTTAGACAGCTACAACTTCTTTAACCTCTGGAATCTCGCTCTTTAATGTCTTTTCAACCCAGTTTTTAAGAGTAAGAGTTGCCATGGGACATGTTCCACATGCTCCCTTTAGCCTTACGTAA
This sequence comes from Thermodesulfovibrio sp., assembly GCA_025060075.1. GTDB lineage: Bacteria > Nitrospirota > Thermodesulfovibrionia > Thermodesulfovibrionales > Thermodesulfovibrionaceae > Thermodesulfovibrio. Next base: position 800 of record JANXCZ010000058.1, on the reverse strand, counting down.
ATTACATTATCTTTAATATCAACAAGGTCAATATTTCCTCCATCTGCCATAAGGCCAACTCTAATTTTACCTAATACCTCTTCCACTTTCGCTTTCTCAATCATAGCATCCTCCCTAACATTTTTTAAATTAATTATACATCATTTAAAATTTATTTTCTCAAGGGCATTGATATTTGCCAAAAAAACATTGATTTTGATATATTAATATTGTTTGGCGGCGTAGCTCAGCTGGTCAGAGCAGACGGCTCATATCCGTCGTGTCAGGGGTTCGAATCCCTTCGCCGCCATTTTTTATTTTAGTCTGTGGAGTTTTAGTAAAATATTTAAATTACCTATAGAAGAGAGAATATTGACAAAAAAAATAAAAAACTGCTATATTTCAAAAGTTTTAGGCGCGTAGCTCAGTGGGAGAGCGCTTCCTTGACGCGGAAGAGGTCGTGGGTTCGATCCCCTCCGCGCCTATGTGAGCAAGTTTCAAAAGTTTTTAATGGGCCGTTAGCTCAGCAGGTAGAGCAGCTGACTCTTAATCAGCGGGTCGGAGGTTCGAATCCTCCACGGCTCATTGATTCTCAAGCTTTCCTCAGATTCATTCACCACATTATTAACCACATATTCACCACATATAGCCTCAAGGGTCTGTATAGCTTTCTGAAGCAATGGAAGGGCTACTTTGGTGTAAATCATGGTGGTAGTAATCTGTTCATGTCCTAAGAGTGCTTGGATGGCTCTTATGTCTATGCCTTGCTCCAAAAGATGGGTTGCAAAGGTATGCTTTAGCTGATGGGGGTGGATATGGCG
>JANXCZ010000031.1 GCA_025060075.1 Thermodesulfovibrio sp. | reverse complement strand
TGTGCTTCAGCAAGCTCTTCAACTCTTTGCTCAGTCCTCTTTTGTGCTTCAGCAAGCTCTCTTACTATTGCCTTAAGCTCATTGAAATCTTTCACTTTTACAGTCTCATCGACAAGATCCACTACCTCTTCAAGTACTTTAGCTTGATTCATGGGAAAGTTCTTTCTTATTTTTTCTTTCAATTCTATGATTGCCATATGAAATTTTATAATACCGATAAATTAAATGACAAGCATTTTAAACTGTAAACTCACCAAATCAATTTTTGAATATCAACAATTTCGCTATCTTTAAATTTTTTCATTAGCAATTAAGAGTCATATAATTGTATGCCTCTCTGTAAAGCAAAATCTGTTGTAGCTATTTTTGTTACTATGTTTCCTTTATCTATTCCTAGATAGCAACTTCATGTAAATTATGGCTATATTTATAAACTTATTTAGCAATCGGATAAAATCTGAGTATTAGTTACTACTCCAATTGCTAGATGGTACTTTACTATAGCCATTTATCTGCGTTTTCTATTTTTAACTGGATTTATCTCTTTAAATCAATATCTAAATTTTTTAAACATATCTTTGTTTTTGGCTCTTCTATAACTGTTAATCTGTGGTTTATGCTTATTAATCTTTTTTGTCATCAAAAAATTTTAGGCCCTTATTTTTTCTAAATGTCCATAGTTGTTTTAATGAATTTGTGGTGCTTAGTATTATTCTTTTGTCTGTAAATATTGTATCTTGAAATTCTAAAAACTAAAATTGAAAGCAAGAGGAAGAAAACATATGGAAGTAGAAATTTTACTTTCAACTAATTTCCTTAAATGCAGATTTTGTCGCTTTAGTGAAGATGATCCTGAAAGATTTACCACCGTTGCACAAGGAAACATAAAAGACCCACACCACGATTTTATCTACTACGAAGAGACAGATACATTAGAGGAGGCAACCATTTACACTTCTTATGCATTCATAGAATGCCCTACCTTGAAATGTAGCCAACTTCTTATTCCAAATGAAAACAATGTAGAAGAAAGACAAAAGAAAATCTTTGAAGAATTCCAAAAAATCTTAAACGAACCTGAAACAAAAAAGATGAATATCCTAAGATGGAAACTTCAATCCTTACTTGGTAAAAGAGTAAAAGTTATCCTTAGAAATGAAGATGACAATTACAAATAAGTTCTGTTATTCTGTTTCTTAATCTTTTGATTGTTTCGTTAATTAAGAAGCTTAGTGTTCAATCTGTGTTATTATTGCATACTGAGTGGTTATCAGAGGCTTGGAGATTTAAATAAAACTTTGGATTTTTTATAGGACTATATAAAAATATCTCACAAGAATGAGTATATTTATCACAAATAGTGGAGAAAAATTATTAAAAAATCGACTTCAAACACTTATAGATAAGAGCGAAGAGTTAAAAAATCACTTTATGAAAATAATAGGCTTAATGATGATCACATAAAGATTCTTATAGGACTTAATATAGACAAAAATGCATTTGGAATTTATAAGACAGGAAAGAAAATGCCTGAGTTTAATCTTAGCTTTGTAAAAGAAGATTTATGATTTATATGAGTCTCTCAAAACAGCCTTTACATCAGCAGACTTAGATAAAAAGGAAATATATGAGCAAATTGAGTTTTTTATAAGGCTACTAAAAGAAAAGAAGCTAATACTTAGAAAAACACTTAAACCAAATCATGCTAAACTTTATCTTTTTAAGATGGATGAAACTGTAAGGGATATTCTTCCAAATTTATTCATTACAGGAAAGTAGTAATCTCACAAAAGCAGGACTTAATCTCAAGATGAATTCAATGTGGAGGTAAAAGACTATGGATTTGAGGAGGCTGAGAGATACTTTGATAGGCTTTGGAATGAATCTGTTGCACTGTCCCAAGATGATATAAATAAAATTGCTGAAATTCTCAAAAATAAGACATTTATTAAACAAGTTACTCCTTTTACTGCCTATGCCTATCTTCTTAAAGTATATCTTGAACTTCACAGCTGAAAAGGATTAAGTAAAGAACTCATAGAATTAATGGAAGAAAAAGGCTACAAACCCTATACTTATCAAATAGAGGCAGTATTACAGGCATTGGCTAATTGTAAAGCCCATGGAGGAACACTTATTGCAGATGTTGTAGGACTTGGCAAAACTATAATTGCTTGCATGACCGCAAAGGCACTTGGTAAAAGAGGCATGGTTATATGCCCACCTCATCTTATGGGTGATGAAGACAGAAAATCCGGCTGGAGAAAATATCTTGAAGACTTTAAGCTTTGGGATTGGGAAACTCAGTCAGTGGGAAAGCTTGAAGAAGCCTTAGAATTTGTAAGAGATAACGAAGACATTGAAGTGATAATAGTTGATGAAGCACTCCGATTCAGAAACGAAAGAACAGAGAGCTATCACAATCTAAGGGAAATATGCAGGGGCAAAACAGTTTTACTCCTTACTGATACTTCATTTAATAACAGACCAGCTGATCTTTTTTCAATAATAAAGCTTTTTACGCTTCCTAAGAAATCAACCATAATTCTTGATGAAAACTTAGAAACCCGATTTGCTTCTTATGAAGTTCAATTTAGAAAGCTTGCCTATATCAAGAATTATTGGAATTCAAAGGATAAAAAACGGAGGGAAAGAGCAAAAAGATACTATAGAGAACTCTTTGCAAGCTACATAGTAGAAATGGATATGGTAAAAAAGAGAGCCAAAAGGCTTGCAAAAGAAATGAGAGCAATACTTGAACCAGTTGTAATAAGGAGAAACCGTCTTGACTTGAGACATTATCCAGAAAAAATAGACTTTCCTGAGGTTAAGGACCCTGTAAAGTGGTTTTTTGAACTGACTTCATTTAATCTAAACAGGGCAGGTGCTGTAATCAGCTATGATATTTCTTGGAATCCAGTGAGAGTAATTCAAAGAGTTGGAAGAATAAACAGAATTGCCAAAAAAGTCTATCCTGAAATTTATATCGTAAACTTCTTCCCAACAGAAAAAGGAGCAGACATAGTAAGATCAAGAGAGATTGCAGGAACAAAGATGTTTATGATTCACAATGTCTTAGGTGAAGACTCAAAAATCTTTGCTCCCGATGAGGAACCACAGGCATCAGAGCTTTATCGGAGACTTACAACCTATGTTGAAGATGAAGAAGAAAGCTTCTTTACAAAGATAAAAAATATGAGACGATAATGGAAAAATATCCAGAGCTAAAGGAAGAAATAAAAAACATGCCAAATAGAGTTAAAGTCGCTAAGGCTGGAGACGAAGATGAATTGATGGTTTTTATTAGGAAAGGAAAGGACCTATTCGTAGGATACAAAAACCATAAGGAAAAACAGCCCATAGCTTCAACTTTTGAGGAAGTATATGAAAAGATAAAAGCTGATTATGAAACTTCAGCTTTATCTTTGAGTGAATTTTTCTGGATTAACTATCACCAAGTTCTTGATAAATCAGCCTATTTCAGGAAAACACTTACTAAGAGCAATGAACTTTCAAATCAAGCTTTTAATCCTCTACACTCAATCCTTGAAAAAATGTTGAAAAGATTAAACATTTAAGAAAATTCATATCAGATTTACTTGAAGATATAAAAGCTTATGGAACGCTCTCAGAGTATATTCTCTCTGAGATTGTTAAATGGAAAAATTTTGAGGAAAACATAGATGTTTTAGCCGATGAAATTTCTAAGTTAAGAGATGAACTTGGAGAAGATTTTCTTGAAAGGGCTCAAAGACATTTAAAAAGACTTTCAGAAGAAGTAATTATATCAGTTGAAAATACAAAGGGAATCCAAAATGCATGATATAATTGAGAGGCTTGTTAAGGATTTTTCCCTTTCAAACTTATCAAATTTTTTAATAAATAAAAACTTTACAATCTATGAACCACCTGAAAAGACTATATAATTTTGAAACAGAAAAATTTACTGAGATTTACAAAATGGGAAAAAGTTACTTTTAAGGATGGCAAAGAACTTCTCTCATTTTCGCTGAAAACTTCTGAAGAAATTACAGAACGTAGTAGCAAAAAGCCCAGTATTATATAGCAAAAACACTATTAAATGAACTTCGTGCTTCTTGTGGAATCTTTGTCTTCTATGATGATAAGGGTAATTTTAGGTTTTCTCTCGTTTATGTCATATAATCTGGAACAAAGGCAACATTCAGCTACTATCGTAGATATACCTACTATGTAGGCAAAGGAAAAACCATATAGAACTTTTATTAGAGCTATTACGGGAGGTTCTTTTGATACCCTTGAAAATATTATCTCAGCCTTCTTCACCCAGCCACTTACTAAGGAGTTTTATACAGAGATTCAGAACTGGTATGCTTGGGCATTAAGGCACTGTTACTTTCCCGGTGGAATTCTTGAGGAAAATCTAATTAGGCTTCTTACAAGGCTCACATATTTTGTATGGTTTTTAAAAGAAAGAAAGCTTATACCTGATGAGATTTTTGATCCAGAGTTTTTAAAAAAGGTTGTGCTAAATTTTGGCAAAGGAGATTACTACTACAATGTTATTCTTCAAAATCTATTTTTTGCTACATTAAATAGATATCCTCAGGATAGAAAATTCACTAAAAACGGAGAGTTTTTCACAAAAAGAGAGGAATTTGGAGTAAAAACTCTTTATAGATAGAAATTCTTATAGATGAAAAAAACTTCATAGAAATCTTTGAAAAAGTCCCATTTATAAATGGTGGACTCTTTGAGTGGCTTGGTGACAATAGTAACTATATAGACGGATTTTACAAGAAGAGAGCAGGAAAGAGCAAAATTGCCAGACTTTTTGTTTTTTAGTGATGAACAAAACGAAGACCTTACAGATTTCTATGGAGAAAGAAAAAAGGCACGGGTAAAAGGACTTATAAAAAGATTATAACTTCACAGCCGATGAGTCAGCACCAATTGATGTAGAAGTATCTCTTGATCCTGAACTCTTAGGACATATATTTGAAAACCTTCTTGTCTCATACAACTCTGAAATTCAGACTACTGCAAGAAAATCAACAGGAAGTTACTACACATCAAAAGAGATAGTTGATTTCATGGTAGAGGAGTCCTTGCTTGAATACTTAAAGACAAAAACAGACATTGACGAAGAAAGGCTAAGAAACATTCTTTCATACTCAGAAGAATCCGTTGAACTTACCGTTGAAGAAAAAGATTCAATAATTAAAGCATTAGATAACCTCAAAATAATAGACCCAGCAGTGGGTTCAGGTGCTTTTCCAATGGGCATAGTGCATAAATTTGTTCATCTAATAAGCAAGATTGATCCTGAAAAAAACTCTGGTATAAGCTTCAATTCCATAAAGCTCTTCATGAGATTGAAGAGGTTTTAAATATAAAGACCAAAGATGAAAGAGAAAAGCTTCTTAAAGAGGTAAATAAAAACTTTGATGAATCTGTTAACTACCTTGACTATGCAAGAAAGTTTTATATTATAAATTTATGGAGTGGATATACAACCCATAGCCATACAGATATGTAAACTCCGTTTTTTTCTTAAGCCTTATTATAGACCAAAAAGTTGATATAACAAAGCCAAACTATGGAATAAAACCACTTCCCCATCTTGAGACAAAGTTTGTATCAGCAAATACATTAATTGGGCTAAAAAGACCATCTCAAAGAACTCTTGAAAATGAAGAAATAATCAAACTCAAAAGAGAACTAAAAAAGATTTACAAAAAACAATTTACCATAAAAACAAGCAAGAACTGAAAAGAAAAGATTAGCAGAAAAAGCTAAGGAAATAAAAGAAAATATGAAGAATCTTCTTTTAAAAGGTGGCTAGGGGAATGAAAATGCAGAAAAAATAGCCCATTTTGACATATTCTCACAGACAGCCACTTCAGACTGGTTTGATCCTGGGTGGATGTTTGGAGTAGAAGATGGATTTAATATTGTGATAGGTAATCCACCTTATATAAGACAAGGAAAGATAAAGACTCTTAAACCAATTTTACATGCCCAGAGGTATGAAACCTTTGTATCAACAGCAGATATTTATGTTTACTTTTATGAAAAGGGATATAGGCTTCTTAAGAACTTTGGCATACTTTGTTTTGTCTCATCAAATAAATGGATGAAAGCAAAGTATGGAGAGAATTTAAGGAGATTTCTTAGAAAAAAGACTCAAATCATCAAGATTATTGACTTTGGAGGTTTTCCTGTTTTTGAGCAAACAGTTGATACTTATATCATTATTTGTAAAAAACAAACTCCACTAATGGATTGGAATGTTAAATTTGCAAATATTCCCTCAAGCCTTGAAAGCCATCAAAGAGCAATAGATTTCATTAGAGAAAACTTAGGTATAATCAAACAAAACAAACTCTCAGAGCAAGCCTACACACTCTCTGATGAAAGAGTATGAAGATTAAAGGAAAAAATAGAAAAACCCCTTAGGGATTGGAATTTAAGGATTTATTTTGGTATCAAGACAGGCTACAAAGAAGCATTCATAATTGACACTGAAAGAAGAGATGAAATTCTTAAGGCTTGTAAAACAGAAGAAGAAGAAAGAAAACTCACAGAAGAACTCATAAAACCCGTATTAAGAGGAAGGGATATTGGAAGATATTGTTATAAATGGGCTGGATTGTGGATTATAATCATCCCAGCAGGTTGGACAAATAGCAATAGAGGAAGATAAAGACCCGAAGAGTTTTTTAAATCTAAACTTCCAGCACTATACAGCCATTTAATAAGCTTTGCAAACAATGAACTTCACGGGAGAAGAAAGGGACTTTTTCATAAAGATGATCAAGGAGACTATTGGTGGGAACTTAGACCCTGTGCTTACTATTCTGAGTTTGCGAAAGAAAAAGTGGTATGGCAAAGGATTACTAATAAAACATTATTTGCTCTTATACCTGTAGGATATTATGTACTTGACAGTACATTCTTTATAACAGGTAAAAACCTTAAATATCTAATTTCAATATTTAATTCTAACTTAATTTCAGAATGGATAAAATTATCAACAGCTACTTTAGGGGAGGGAGCTTATGGAGCATATAGAAAAAATTCCAATTCCTAAAATAAAAACCCCAAAATCAAAATATTGCTAATAAAATAGAATCCTTTGTTGACCAAATCTTAGCTTTAAAATCCCAAGACTGCTCCGCTGACACATCCTCTCTTGAAAAACAAATTGATCAACTTGTATATCAACTATATGAACTTACTCAAGAAGAGATAGAGCTATTAGAAAAAATATAATGAGATTGGATTATCCATTAAACTGTGAAAAAATATTTGCTCGTTTTATAGAAAGGAAAAATCGTTTTGTAGTAACTGTTTATGTTGATGGAAAAGTTGCTGAATGCTATCTTCCAAATTCAGGAAGACTTTGGGAACTTTTAATTCCAGAAAAAACTGAGTTAATGCTCGTGAGAAATCAAACTTTTCAAAAACTTCCTTTTACTGTCTTGGCATGTAAGAAAAAAGACCAATGGGTTTTACTTCATACTCATCTTACAAACAAGATAATTAAGTCATTAATAAATGAAAATATATTACCAATCTATAGAAATTTCAGAGTGATTTCTGAAGAAGTTGAGGTAGGAAAAGGCAGATTAGACTTACTTCTTGAAGATGAAAAGGAAAAAATTTACCTTGAAGTGAAAACATGCACTTTATTTGGAGAAAATGTTGCCATGTTTCCTGATGCAGTAACTGAAAGAGGAAGAAGACATCTAATGGAGCTTAAGAGTCTGGCAGAAAAGGGAATGAGAACATCTGTGCTATTTGTTGTAATGAATCCAGCCATAAAGTTTTTTCTTCCTGCTTATCATATTGATTTTGAGTTTTCAAAAACTTTTATGGATATTAGAGAAAAAGTTGATATAAGAGCAGTTTCATTAGATTGGGACAGTAGTTTTAGTTATGTAAAGACAGTAAAAGAGTTAGAAATACCCTTCGAATTCCTACAAAAAGTTCTTAAAGAAAAAGGAGTGTATCTTTTAGTAACTTATCTTGATACTTCTAAATCAATAGTTATTGGAAAGTTGGGTAATCTACACTTCAGTAAAGGCTATTATGTATATGTTGGCAAGGCAAAAAGAGAATTATTCAGAAGAATAAAGAGACATAAGGAAAAATCTAAAAGGATGCACTGGCATATTGATTATTTTCTTAAAGAAGCTAAAATAATAAATGATTTTCCTATATTAACAGACAAGGATATTGAATGCAGATTGGCTTACAGTGTATCTAATATAAGTGATGCTATGGTGCCTGATTTTGGTTCTTCAGACTGTCAATGTAGAAGCCACCTTTTTTATTTTCAGGAAAATCCAGTTTATAAGATAAGTTTTATAGAAATTGTTAATCACTATAGATTGGATATGTTAGGCTTTGAGTAATCAAAGATATTTAAAATTCTTTATGTTAGAATATAAAAAAGATAAAGGAGGAAAGCCAGTGAAGTATACAGTAGTCACAGGAGGAGCAGGATTTATTGGGGCAAATCTTATAAAGAGACTTAATGAGCTTGGAGAAGAAAAAATTCTTGTTGTAGATAATTTAAATAAGTCTGAAAAGTGGAAAAATCTTATTGATTTAAGTTTTGAAGACTACATCCATAAAGATAAATTCATTGAAGAAATAAAAAATGAAAAATTCAAAGACTCAGTAAAAACAATAATTCATCTTGGTGCAAGAAGTAGCACTACAGAGAAAGATGTTGATTTTTTAATGGTTAATAATTATGAGTACACAAAAGAGCTGGCAAAATGGTCTTTAAAAAATAATGTGAGATTTATTTATGCATCAAGTGCTGCAACCTATGGAGATGGCTCTAAAGGATTTTCTGATGATCACTCTTTGCTTCCTAATTTAAGACCTTTAAATGCTTATGGATACTCTAAACATATATTTGATCTTTGGGCTATGAAAAACGGAATTCTGGATAAGATAGTGGGTTTAAAATACTTCAATGTTTATGGACCGAGAGAGTCGCATAAAGGGGAGATGCGAAGTATGGTTTTAAAAGCCTACGAACAAATTAAAAGGGATGGTAAGATAAGACTTTTTAAGTCGTATCATCCTGACTACAAAGATGGAGAACAATTAAGAGACTTTATATATGTTAAAGATGCAGTAGAGATGACTTTATTTTTCCTTGAAAAACCAGAGATAAATGGGATTTTCAATATAGGCACCGGTATAGCACGTTCGTGGAATGATCTTGCAAAGGCTGTATTTAAAGCTTTAGGAATGACTCCTCAGATTGAATACATTGATATGCCAGAGGAAATAAGAGGAAAATATCAGTATTTTACAAAGGCTGACATAAGGAAAATAAGAAATTTAGGTTATGACAAACCTACTTTATCTCTTGAAGAAGCGGTAAAGGATTATGTTCTTAACTATCTTGAAAATAATTAGAAGTAAAAAGTGAAAACTTCATTTTTTTGAATCAAAGTAATAAACTATTTTCTTTGGACTGCTTGTCCATGCTGTTGGAGTAGGTTGAAAACTATTGTCCCAAGAGCCTTCTTCTGGTATACTGCTTAATCCTCCATTTGAGCCTATTACTCTCCCTCGCTCACCGTCTAAGACTCCATCTATAGAAATATCAAAAGCTTCTGCAAATATTATAACTTCATCATTGAAGGCTTCACTGCAGTCTGGTTTACTGTAACATATACTCATAAAATTTCTCGTATTGTCATTGCCAAAAAAGACATAAAAAACATAAGGACCAACTGTTATTCTGTTTTCTGCATTATTGGACGAACCCTCATATGGAGGATTTATGAAATTAGCATTTAATAAATCGTCCTTTACGCTTCTTGAACCAATTAATCCTCCAAAATTTGCACCTGCAAATCTTCCTTTTCTGTCTAAATGATTCCATTGAGCGAGTTCCCATGCTCTAACTTTATTAATAAACTGTTTTGTTCGTGCACTATTGATTAGGTCCTGCCCTTTTACTACAGTTCCAATAATAATTCCTATTATGACCAAGACAATTGCTAACTCAATTAGAGTGAAACCTTTATGATTTTTGATTCTTCTCACGCCTTCTCAAAAATAATCTATTTGAAACTATATTGTTTCCTCATAATTGACAAAAGAGCAACCATTCTTTAAACCTTTATGTCTCAAAGAAAAATTTGTTTAAAAGGAGGTTATCAGAATGGTTTCCCATATTCTTGAAGTATTATACACTATGAAGGACAGAAAAGTCATCAACAAGAACGCAAAGGTATATCAAAGGGCTTCAAAGAAGATAAAATCCCAGATGATTACTGAACTTTCTTATATTTTGCATATAAATAGCCAGTCACATTGCCTTTTTATTAAGAAAAGTGCAAAATGTGCTGATAAGAAAAGGTAAAGTAGTAGTTGTAGCTCAACCTACACTTAAAGAACTCTCAAAAAGGGAT
>JANXCZ010000024.1 GCA_025060075.1 Thermodesulfovibrio sp. | reverse complement strand
TCTTACATCTCCTCCTGCAATAATAGCTCCATATGGATGAATAGGATAAGCAGGTGATGGAGTAAGCACTACATCACCTGGTTGAACTGCAGCTAAAAGAAGATGGCTTAATCCTTCCTTTGAGCCAATTGTTACAACAGCCTCTGTTTCAGGATCTATATCCACATCAAATCTTCTTTTATACCACTCTGAAATAGCACATCTAAGCTGGGTAATTCCTCTTGAAGCTGAGTACCTATGATTTTTCCCTATTCTTGCTGCTTCACAAAGTTTATCAACAATATGCTTAGGAGTAGGAATATCAGGATTCCCCATCCCAAGATCTATTATATCCTCTCCCTTTCTTCTTAACTCAGTTTTTAGTTGATTTACAACAGCAAATACATATGGTGGCAGTCTTTTAATTCTTGGAAAATCAAACATTTTTATCCTCCATTTTTATTTAATCTTTTGCATTTTTTAGTATTTCTGTCAATACTTCACGAGTGTATTTTTGAGCCATATCCCATACAACTGCTATATTATAGGCATTATCAACAATTATATCCATATCTTTTTCAGGCACTCCAGCATCCTTAAAGCTTACAGGAGCTCCAATCTTTTTAAACCATGCCTTCAAATTATCTATTCCTTCTTCTGCTGTATTTGCATTAAATATCTCTTTTGCAAATCTCTCAAATTGAGTTCTATTTTTATCTTTATACCACTTCATCCATGCAGGAATCACAATGCTTAAACATGCCCCATGGGGAAGATCATAAATTGCACCTAAGGAGTGAGCTATCATATGATTAGGAAACTCTCCTCCTTTTATACCTAATCTTGTCAGTCCATTCAAAGCAATTGTTGAAGCCCACATAAATTCTGCTCGGGCATTATAGTGATGAGGCTCATTAAGTATTATTTCTGTGGTTTCCATAACAGTTTTTATTATGCTCTCAATTAATCTATTTTGTAGATTTGGACAGTACTGTCCGCTGAAATAGTATTCAATAACATGTGCTAATACATCAACAGCTGCATACGCTTGATACTGCTTTGAGACAGTAAATGTAAGCTCAGGATTTAGAATTGAAACTCTCGGAAAAATATGCTCTGAAGAAATAGAAAGTTTCTCTTTTGTTTCTTCATTCGTAATAACAGCAAAACCGTTCATCTCACTTCCAGTTGCCGCAAGAGTAAGTATAACATACACTGGTAAAGCTTTTTTTATTTCTCTCTTTCTTCTGAAAAAATCCCAAACTTCTTTGTTAGTTTTAGCACCTACAGCAATCGTTTTTCCTTCATCAATAACAGAGCCTCCTCCCACTGCTAAAACTGCATCTACCTTATACTTTTTTGCCTTTTCAATTCCTTCTTTTGTATGGGACAATACAGGATTTGGTTTTACTCCTCCATGTTCAATAAACTCTATTCCTTCTTTTTTAAGAGACTCTACAACTTTATCATAAAGTCCTGTCTCTTTTATGGAAGATTTACCATATACAAAGAGAACTTTTTCCACATCATCTTTCTCTAAAATTTTGCCAATCTTTTTTTCCGTGTCTCTACCAAATATAATTCTTGTTGGATTAAAAAATTCAAAGTTTTCCATATCTTCCCTCCTTTACTGCTGAATATGTTTCATAAGCCTTTGTAGAACTTCTAATTAGTGGTCCACTTAACACAGCTTTGAATCCCATCAAAACTGCCATCTGTCCAATCTCTTCAAACACCTCTGGTTTTATATATTCTACTACAGGTATAGCTTTTTTTGAAGGTTGAAGATACTGTCCTATAGTGACAATATCACAGCCTGACTCCCTTAAATCCTTTAAAGTCTCTTTTATCTCATTTTTTGTCTCTCCAAGTCCAAGCATAAATCCTGATTTAACAAAAATATCAGAGTTAGTCTTTTTGGCAAAGGCCAGAACATTAAGAGAACGCAAATACTCAGCCTTTCTTACAGAACCATGAAGTCTCCTTACTGTTTCAATATTATGAGCAAAAACATTTATTCCTGACTCAGTAACAATTTTTATTGAATCATGTCTACCTTTAAAATCTGGCACTAATACTTCAACAAGAGTATTAGAGTTATGTTTTTTTATCTCTCTTACTGTTTCAAAAAAATGTTTTGCTCCTCCATCAAAAAGATCATCTCTTGTGGGAGATGTTATTACGGCATATTTTAATTTTAGCTCTTTTACTGCAAGAGCAATCCTTTCTGGCTCTGATTTATCTACATGAAATGGCATGCCTTTTTTTGCATTACAGAAGAGACAGTCCCTTGTGCATATATTTCCAAGTATCATAAATGTAGCTACAGTTTCTTTGTAACAATTTCCTCTGTTGGGACATCTCAAAGTTTCGCAAACAGTATTAATAGCTCTATTCTTAAAGAATTTTTGCATTTTTTTTATTTCTTTTAGATGGGTTTTAACCCAATGGGGAAGATACATTTTGAAGAGTTTATAAAAGGGGGCAAAAGCCCCCTTTCGAGTTTTCAGACTTTTTCTACATTAATTGCTTTAGGTCCACGGTCTCCTTCAACAATGTCAAATTTCACTCTGTCACCCTGTTTCAGGGTCTTGAATCCTTCACCCTTAATTGAACTGTAATGGACAAATACATCTCTGCCACCATCCTGCTGAATAAATCCAAACCCCTTAGCTTCATTAAACCACTTCACACGCCCTTGAAAAGCCATACTTCCTTAAACCTCCTTTTAATCTCCCCACCTACGGCAGGTTACTAAAAGCTTGCAAAATGCAAAGCTAATTTTTTATAACATGGAAACATCAAAAAAGTAAAGAAATTTTTTAAGAGTAGTTTAAAAAGTAATTTTGAAGATCTTTCTTCATAGAAAGTTTGATTTATAAAAATAAAAAAAGCCTGGCAGCGACCTACTTTCCCATGACCTCGCGGTCATAGTATCATCGGCCCTGGAGGGCTTAACTTCCGTGTTCGGAATGGGAACGGGTGTTTCCCCTCCGGTATAGCCACCAGGCATTTTTAATGTAACATAATTTAGAGAAAAAATGCAAGTTAAAATCTGCCTATAAATTTTCTTGGTTTGCCTGCACCTTGAGGAGGTCCTACAAGACCGTCTTCTTCAAGTAAATCCATAATTCTTGCTGCACGATTATAACCAATCTTAAACTTTCTCTGTATAAGAGATATTGATATTTCACCAACTTGTTTGGCATACTCAATCACTGCCTCATAAAGTTCATCTTTCTCTTGTTCTTTAATCTTTCCGTTTTCCCTTTTCTCAGTAGGAATTTGTATTGACTCAAAAAGACTGTAATCTGGACTGCCCTGATTACGCCAATAATCAGCAACTGCCTTTACCTCCTCTTCTCCTACATAAGCACCATGAACTCTTAATATTTTTACGCCTGAAACCATAAAAAGCATATCTCCCATTCCAAGAAGCTTTTCAGCTCCTTGTGTATCAAGAATTGTTCTTGAATCTACACGAGAACTTACCTGAAAAGCGATTCTTGCAGGAAAGTTTGCCTTTATTATGCCTGTTATCACATCAACACTTGGACGCTGCGTTGCAACAACAAGATGAATTCCTGAAGCTCTTGCCATTTGTGCTATACGAGTTATAGATTGTTCTACCTCTGTTGGTGCTGTAAACATTAAATCCGCAAACTCATCAATAAAGACAACTATATATGGAACTTTTTCTTCAACAGAAACTTTTTGGTTGTAACTTTCAATGTTTCTAAATCCTTTTGATGCAAAAATTTTGTATCTTCTTTCCATCTCAACAATTACCTTTTTTAAAGCCTCGGAGGCTTCCTTGGGGTCTGTTATGACAGGGTACAATAAATGAGGAATATTTTCGTATATGGAAAGCTCAAGTAGTTTCGGATCAATAAGAAGAAGCCTTACATTTTTAGGAGTTGCCTTATAAAGAATGCTTAAGATCATAGTGTTCAAACATACACTTTTACCCGAACCTGTAGCACCTGCCACAAGTAAGTGAGGCATTTTTGTAAGATCAGTTACTACAGGATTTCCATATATGTCCTTACCAAGGGCAAAGGTTAAATAAGAAGTACTATTTTGAAATTTTTCTGACAAGATAATCTCACCAAGTCTTACAATTTGTCTTTTTTTATTTGGCACTTCTATTCCAATTGTAGAGCTTCCAGGAATCGGATATATTCTTACGCTCTGAGCTTTAAGTGATAAAGACAGTTCATCACTAAGGGTTATAATTCTACTAAGCTTTATTCCACTTGCAGGCTCAAACTCATACATCGTAACCACAGGGCCTGGATGAACTTCTTTTATTTTCCCGTGGATACCAAACTCTGCAAATCTCGCCTCAATACTATGAACAGATGATACAATTTCTTCTTTTGAGATACTCTCATTTTTTTCCTCAATCTTTAAAAGAGAAAGAGGTGGAAGTGTAAATCCCTTTTGGTCTTTTTCATCAATTTTTCTTTCATCAATATTTTCATATTTAGCCTTAATTTTTTGTTGGCTATCTTGAACTAATACTGCCTCAGGCTTTGAAACTTTTACAACTTTGATTTCATCATAAGAATTAGATAATTTTTCTACCTCTTGATAAGAATTTGCTTCTTTTTGCCTTCTTATTAACTCCGGTTTAATAAGAATAACTGCAGCAGCAAAAATAGATGTCCAAAAAATATAAGTTCCTGTAATTGAAAGAAAACTTTCACTAAGATTAAATAATATCCAAGAGACTCCCTCTGGAAGCTTTTTATATTTTTCAATAGCTTTTCTTAAAGGTTCAAGCATTACAGATACTGAAAATAGCAAAATTAAAAACCATCCAACCTTTTCTCTCTTTAATCTTTTTCCAATAAGTTCTCTTAATCCATAAAATGCTAAAAATAACGGAATTAAAAATGCAGCAACTCCAAAAATACTCAAAAGAAAATCTGAAATGTATGAACCAACTATGCCTCCATAGTTTGAAGGTTTTGACTCTGTAAAAGTAAAAAATGAAGGATCTAAGAAGTTGTAACTTATAAGACTTACAGCAAGATAGATTGAAAAGGCAATTGATAAAGCTGCTTTAAAAACACTAAATGTTGAGGAATCTTTAACTTCTTCTTTCTTTTTTTCTGAAGGTAAATTTTTTATGGACTTTCTATATATTACCCTTTGACGCATTAGTTTCTAAGAAAATATAACAAAAGAATTGCAAAAGCTAAAATCCATCTATAATAAATAAACAGATTTAAAGGATACTTCTTAAGAAAATGAAGTAAGAATTTGATTGCTAATATTCCGGTAATTGAAGCTGAAACCACTCCAACAATAAAAAGAGTGTAATCGTAAGAGTAACCAATCTTTATTGCTTTATACAAATCAATAATACCTGCACCTGCCACTGCCGGCGTAGAAAGCAAAAAGGAAAACCGCGCTGCATAGGCTCTTTCAAGTCCTTTAAATAATCCAGCTGTAATAGTTATACCTGAACGAGATACTCCCGGAATAAGAGCTATTGCTTGAGCAGTACCTATAAATAAAGCATCTGAGATATTTATGGATTCTCTCTTTTTTTTACTAACTTTTTCTGCAATGAGCATCAAAATGCCCACGAAGATTAATGTGAAAACAATAATTAATGGATTCCTTAACTCATTCTCTATAAAGTCATGGAAAGTGATACCTGCCAACCCAGCTGGAATAGTTCCTAAAATGATATAAAAAAGCATCTTTTTATCCTTAAGAAATATATCAATCCAGTCTTTCCAGAAACAGTAAAAAAGAGAGATAAGAGTTCCAACATGAACGGCAATGTCAAAACTTAATGAATTAACTGTTCCCTTCCAACCAAAAATCCAAGGTACAATTATAAGATGAGCAGTGCTGCTTATAGGTAAGAACTCTGTAATACCTTGAATAACTCCAAGAATAAAAGCTTTAAAAATCTCTTCCATTTGATGCTCCTTAATTAAATATCATTTATTTTAACAACTGTTTTGAGTATTTTGTCTAATTTTTTAAACTCTTGTTGAATAATTTTTATTAAGCCCTGAAAAGACCTTAATTGACATTTATTTATCAAAGTTTTTAGTATTTAAAATATGTTAAAAATTGCTGTTATTGATGGTCAGGGTGGAGGAATTGGCAGCTATATTATAAAATCTCTAAGAGAAGCATTTGGAGATAAAGTAGAGATTCTTGCTCTTGGAACAAATGCTGCTGCCACAGCTAATATGATGAAGTGTAAGGCAAATAAGGGAGCCTCTGGAGAAAATGCAATCGTGTGGAACGTTAAAAAAGTTGATATCATATTAGGACCATTAAGCATTCTTGTTGCAAATGGAATGATGGGAGAGATGACTCCAAAAATGGTAGAAGCAATAGGAAGTAGCTCAGCAAAAAAAATTTTGTTACCTATTAACCAAGAAGGAATTGATATAATTGGATTTGTTAAAGAACCTCTTCCACATCTTGTGGAAAAACTAATCCTTCATATAAAGGAGGAGTTCAATGTGTGAAGCAAATGCATATGTAATTAAAGATGGAAAAGAGGAAATCTACTTAGAGGCTGTTGATATACTAAGACCTGAAGGGAATCAAATATATCTTCGCAATATCTTTGGGGAACAGAAAGTATTCAGAGGAAAAATAAAGGAAATGTCTCTTTTAAACCATAAAATCATCCTTGAAGAAGAGCAGTAAAGATGTAAACTTCATATATATCAAATAATGCTCATCCGCTTTATTGAGTTTCAAAAGTTTGATCCATATCTAAATATGGCAATTGATGAGTCTATTAGTTTTTTTGTTCGTCAGGATAAAGCGTTTCCCACTTTTAGACTTTATGGATGGATTAAAAAAGCTGTAACCATTGGGGAGTTTCAAAAAGTTGAAGAAATTAATCAAGATTTTTGCATAAAAAATGAAATTCCAATTATAAGAAGACCTACAGGAGGCAAAGGAATTCTACACTATGATGATCTTACATATAGCTTTTCTTGTAAAAAAGAGGGAAGATTTCGTGGTAGCCTTTTTAAGACCTACGAAATTCTAAGTCATATATTTTTAAAAGCCTTTAACCTATTAGGCATTTCTGTTGAGATAAAGAAAGAAAAAAATAGTTTTAATAAGAGTTCTCTCTGTTTTGCTCGTAAATCCTTTGGAGAGATATGCTTCCAAAATATAAAAATTATTGGCTCTGCCCAAAAAAGATGGATTGATGGCTTTCTTCAGCAAGGCACTATACCTCTTACTGTAGACAGAAATTTGTTAAAAAGAATTTTTTTGTGTAGTCCTGATGAAGCTGATAATGTTTGGGGTATAAAAGAATTATTTAATAGATTTGATATAGAAGATTTTCAAGAAGCTATCAAGAAAGCTCTGAGGGAGGAGGGTTTTGAGTTTGTTGTTGAGAGTCTTCAACAGCAAGAACTTGATCTTGCTCAGACTTTACAACAGAAGTATCAAGATTTATATAGTAAGATAAAAATGCAGCAAATACAATCATGCTAATGTAAACATGAGCAAACTGAGTAATAAACTGATATGCTGCTACAAGCACAGTTCCTATATGTGGAATTATTGCAAGTAAAGAACCAAAGGAAAGAATAACTCCACCTGCTAGAATATATATAATACACAAAAGTGAGGCTCTTGCGATAGATTTTGGATGAGAAAATATCAATTTCTTGGTTTCTCTTATTGTTTCTGTTACGGTTAAATTCTTTATAAACATTCCAAAAAATCCAAAAAGTGTATATGTTATCCACACAATAAATGCAAAAATACCTACAAGAAGCATGCTTAAATAGATAAAAACATTGAAAAATAAAGATAATGTGTGGTTATACTGGCTTATAAAGTTTACTATCTTAGAGGTTACTTCACTTATAAATCCAAAAAGAAATGTCAAACAAATAAAAATAATAGCTGAAAAAAGTCCAAAAAAACTTACTTTCCAGAAAAAATTTTTCCCATATTTGTGGAAATTCCTTAAACTAAAAAGAGTTCCTTTTTTTAAGTAATCACACATAACACCTATGGTACCTGAGAAAATATATACCCAAAGACTGAAAATAGCAATAACATAAACTAAAAGCCCGAGAATAAAAATAATTGCGAAGATTAAAAATTTTTTCATAAGATGTATAGAGGAAAGAAGTATCTCAAAGAAACTACCTTTTAGCATATCTGTAAGGTCAATTCCAAATATTACAAAAATTATGCCAAGGGGTATGCTTAAGATAAAAAACAAACCAAAAAAGCTAAAGAAAACGAAAAAGAAATGAATAAATAATAGCTGATAGTTTTTGTGGACTGTTTTTAAGGCATCATTTATACAACTTAGAAAGTTCAAGGCTTTTTTACACCTACTACAATTATATTCATCTCATCAGCTTTTTCAATAGTTTTTTCCTTTTCTATCAAAAGAGTTTTTCCTGCCTCAAGAGCCAAGATCTTAGCTTTAGCTTTTTCCATAGTTAATATTGTATCTACTCCTGCAACTGGCGGGTCAAGTTTTAAATTCTGCTGAGGTTTGCTAACCTTTACTACAATGGAGTCTCTTACGAATCGTCCTGCTCTTAAAATAGTTTCATCTGTTCCCTCTATTGCCTCAACAGCTAATACAGATCTTTCTTTTACCACTACTGTTTGTCCTATATCAAGTTTTCCAATTTCCTTTGCAATTTCAAAACCATAATCTATATCTTTCCAATCATCCGTTGTAGGTTTTCTCTTTGTAAGAACTCCTTCCGGTGTAAGAAGCTCAGGACAAAACTTTAATATATTTACTATCTTTATACCCTCTGCCGATAACTCTTTTTCAACAATTTGAAGAAGTTCATTGTCTCCTCTAATTTTGGCTGAAAAAAGCATCTTTAATGCTCTTAAATCTGGCTTAATTTTTTCTCTCTCAAAGATAATCTTTTTGGGAACCTTTCCTGTTAAAACTACTTCTTTGACATTATTTTTTTTTAAAAAATCTATGATTTGACCTGCTTTACCTATATTTATTGATTCAAAGACATCACTATACTTTAACAATTCCCTATCTGCAAATCCTTCTAAAGCAACAGTTATAACTTTATAGCCTCTCTTTTTGAGTTCCTTTGTAAAAATAATAGGAAGAAACCCTCCTCCTGCAACTACTCCTACCTGCATATTCCTCTTTTGTTTTTCTCTATAAACTCTAACAAATGTATAATCTCAGGAATTTGAGGAAGTTCTCTTTTGACCTTTTCAATTGCCTCTTTTAATTGAAGTTTATCTCTGAAGAGAATTTTGTAGGCTTTTTTTAGTATATTGATAGTTTCATCGCTAAATCCTCTTCTTTTAAGTCCTACTAAATTTAATCCGTAAAGTTTAGCTCTTGGTCCAGATGCCATAGTAAAAGGAGGAACATCCTGTCCTACTCCACTAAAACCTCCTATCATAGCATAAGCACCTATTCTTGTAAACTGATGAACAGCTACTAATCCTCCAATAAATGCAAAATCTTCCACCTGAACATGACCTGCCAGAGTTGCCAGATTTGCCATAATTACATGATTACCTATTTTACAGTCATGAGCAATATGCACATATGCCATTATAAAGTTACCATCTCCAATTTCTGTCCAACCATCTCCTGATACTGATGCTCTGTGAATTGTTACATACTCTCTTATGATATTATTGTTTCCAATTTTAACTCCTGTTGGTTCTCCTTTATACTTAATATCCTGTGGTGGAAATCCAATTGTTGTAAATGGATATATTATGCAGTTTTCTCCTATCTCAGTTATTCCCTCAATCTGAACATGATTTATAAGACGTGTGCCTCTACCTATCTTAACATTGTCTCCAATTATACAGTAAGGGCCTATAAATACTTCTTTATCTATCTCTGCTTTTGGACTAACAATAGCTGTTTTATGTATCTCGCTCATTAATACTTTACCTCACTTTGTAACCATTGCTGTGAATTCTGCCTCTGTTGCCACTTTTCCATCAATCTTTGCAACACCTGCAAACTTCCAAACTCCTCCTCTTCTATGAATTACATTGACTTCAAAGATGATTTGATCACCAGGCA
The DNA here is from genome assembly GCA_025060075.1 of Thermodesulfovibrio sp. Lineage (GTDB taxonomy): Bacteria > Nitrospirota > Thermodesulfovibrionia > Thermodesulfovibrionales > Thermodesulfovibrionaceae > Thermodesulfovibrio. The sequence continues at coordinate 1,452 of JANXCZ010000024.1, read as the reverse complement.
CAATCGGTTTACGAAATTTAACTTTTTCAATACTCAAAAAAAGAACACCTGTCCCCTCCATTCCCGATTTAAATGCAAGAACACCTGCTACTTGAGCCATTGCTTCTACTATAAGAACTCCAGGCATTACAGGATTTCCTGGAAAATGTCCCTGAAAAAAAGGCTCATTTATTGTAACATTTTTTATTCCTACCGCCTTTTCATTTGGAACAAGCTCTAAAACTCTGTCTACTAAAAGAAAAGGATATCTGTGCGGAAGAATATTCATTATTTCTTTAATATCAATCATTTGCACCTCCTTATAGAGTTACTAAACTTTGGAGTCTTCAATCTTTTTAATTTTTTCTTCAAGCTCTTTTACTCTCTTGTAAAGCTCAGGAAGTTTCTGAAAAATTGCATTTGCTTTAAGCCATTCTCTATGAGGCATTATGGGTGTTCCTGAAAATATGCCTTTTTGAACCTTTCCGGGCATAACTCCTGACTGGGCTGTGATTATTGTTCCTGCTTCAATCTCTACATGATCTGAAATACCTACCTGTCCTGCAAGTATACATCCATCTCCTACCTTAGAACTTCCAGCTATACCAACCTGAGCTACGATTATTACATTTTGTCCAATCTTTACATTATGAGCAATCTGAACAAGATTATCAATCTTTGTTCCCTTCCCAATAATAGTATTTCCTGTTGTAGCTCTGTCTATAGTTACACATGCTCCTATTTCCACGTCATCTTCAATAATTACGCCACCTACTTGTGGGATTTTATAATGTTTTCCCTCATGAAAAATATATCCAAAACCATCACAGCCTATCTGAGTTCCCGCGTGAATGATTACTCTATTTCCAATCTTAACTCTTTCTCTAATAGTTACATTAGGATAAATTAAACAGTCAGAACCTATTGATGTCTCTTTCCCAATAAATGTAAAAGGATAAATTACAGTATTGTCTCCTATTGTAACATTCTCATCAATATAGACGAAGGGATAGACTGTTACATTTTTACCTATCTGTGCAGTAGAAGCAATAATTGAATTTTCACTTACTCCTTGATAGGGATGTGGTTTTATATAGAAAATCTCAAGAAGCTTTGCAAAAACAAATTGAGGATTTTCACAGATAAGTTGAGGTCTATTTAGATAGGAAAGTTTCTCCCTTACAATAAAAGCAGAAGCTTTGCTTTTTTTGGCAACTTCAGCATATTTTGAACTTGCTATATAGGTAATATCTCCTTCTTGAGCATCCTCAAGACCCTTTACTCCCGATATCTCAACATCTTCTTCTCCTTCAACTTTTGCATTAAAAAGATTCGCTATCTCAGAAAGCTTCATTTCTTTCCCTTTTGTTGAGAGGTTTTCTGATTAAAAATTGAGATAATTTTATCTGTAATCTCCACTTCAGGTGTGGTAAATAAAATTATTTGCTCAGCCTTTTCAAGTATTAAGCTATA
>JANXCZ010000019.1 GCA_025060075.1 Thermodesulfovibrio sp. | reverse complement strand
CTATTAGATGGTACATTCCAGGGTAAAGTAATTCACTATGGTGCAAGAGCTGACCAAACAATTACAACAAGTATTAGTAATGTAAAGGCTTCAAACATAGGTGCTTATGTAGTTCAAGGACGTGGAGGAGTTACATCAAGTACCACAACTTATTCAGCCTTGATTACAGATAACTTTCAATATGATGCTAGTGCTGATACGGTAACTATAGCTGGAGTTAATTTAACAAATGTTCTCTCATATACAGGAGCAGTTGATGCAAAAGCCATAGCTGATGCTATAAACAATAATGCTACTTTACAAAGTGTTGGAATTTCAGCAAGGGCAGTAAACTCAAGTACAGCTACTACGGAATGGAGCAATATCCAAAGTGGTACAGCTTCTTCTGTTACTATAAGATTCTATGTAGGAACCAGTACAGATCCTACGGATGCTATTTCAATAACAGTTGGTGCAGGAGAGACTCTTACTCTTGATCAATTGGTATCTCATATTAATACTCAAGCATCAACAAGATCTTTAAATATAACTGCAGCTAATGTAGGAAATAGACTTGTTCTTACAACTCAAGGTGAAACAATAGGAGTTGAAGTTGAATCTGATACAGGAGGACCATCTGTCAATCTCGCTATGTTGCTTCAGGGTGCATCAGGAAGTGTTACAGCAGGAGAGACAGGTTCTGCAGTAAAAGTCGGTAATCTTATCATAACAGGTACAGACGCCTATAACTATGACTTTACAGGAATAACCTCTCAGACAGAGGGACTTGGAATATCAGAGACAGGCTCTGGAGCTTTTTACAATCTATACAGCATTAATGTTACAGATAATGCAGGTGCAGAGCTTGCCATAGATATTGCTAATACAGCAATTAAAAAGGTTGATAGAGTTCGTACCCAGATTGGTTCAGTAATTAACAACCTACAGGCTATCTGGGATGGACAAAAGGCATCCTATGACAACACAAAGGAAGCTGAAAATATAATTCGTAACACAGACTTTGCAGCTGAGATGAGCAACTTTGTAACAATGCAGATAAGAATGCAGTCTGGTGTGGCTATGCTTGCTCAGGCAAATGCTCTACCTCAGCTTGTGCTCCAACTTCTTCGTTAATAAGAAAGGGGAGGGAACTTCCTCCCCAAAAAAAATTTTTTAAGGAGAACTAAAAATGAAACTGGATGGAATAGAAAGGGAAGTTGTAATAGTTAATCCTTATAGAAAAAAAGAGATTGTAAGTCCGTACTCTAACTCCATCCAGAAAAACACTCTAAATACTCTGAATAACCAAGATAATAGTTTAATACAGCAGAGCTCTGATAACATACAAAAAATAAAAGCTTCACAGGAAGAGTTTAATAGAATAATGGAAGAGATAAGACATAAGTTTAGTACGCTTGAAAAATATCTCAAGATTGATATAGATGAAGAGCTTAAAATGACTATTTCAAAAATAATTGATATGAGAACAGAAGAAGTAATAAGACAGATTCCTCCGGAATGGCTTGTGAATATACTAAGAAGAATGGAAGAACTAAAGGGTCTCTTTTATTATGAGGAGGTTTAAAAATGCCTAACCTATATGTTTCAGGACTTACAGGAACATTGGATACAGAGACTATAATAAGCAATCTATTAAAAATAAAACAGCAACCTTTAAATAAGCTTAATCAACAACGAGCTCTCACACAAGCAAAAGTCACAAGCCTTGGTAATCTTTATGGCAATCTTAATGAAATGCGAAGCTTCTTTACAAATCTTGATATAAATAAAATCTTTTCAACAAAGAAAGCAACTTCTTCAAATACATCAGTTCTTACAGCAACAGTAAAAAATAATGCACCGAATATTACAATGAGTATTACTGTTAATAAACTCGCTCAAACAGAGATTAGAACAACCAATAAAGGAGTTTCATCCCTTACATATACATTTTCATCTTCTGGAACACTCACTCTAACATACTGGAAAGACAACTTAAATTTTTCTACTTACGATATAAATTATTCAGCAGGACAAAGTCTTCAAGATCTTGTAAACAGTATAAATTCATCACAAAATAAAATTAAAGCATCAATTTATTATACAGGCACAGATTATCGTCTTATTCTTACAGAGGCAGATCCTTCATCTTCAACTAAAGAAACTGATACATCAACATCATCATATGTTATTGAAGCATCTGGATTGCCTTCAGAGTTAGGAAGTCTTGAAACTCTTCAAAATGCTCAGAATGCTTCATTAACCATTGGTAGCTCAACAACACCTGTTACATCTCCATCAAATACCTTTAACAACATTGTAACAGGAGTTGATATAACCGTAAAAGATACAGGCTCTGCCACAGTAAGTATAAGCGAAGACTACTCCCAGATAGACACTGCTCTTAATAGCTTTGTATCAAACTATAACTCTGTTATTTCAATTATAAACTCTATGACCGGCAAAGGAGCTCAATTTCAAGGTGACAGCACAATCACAACTATAAAAACAGGATTTGTTAGACTTCTTAATCCTCTTATTAATGCTGGTTTAGTTGAGTATTCTGATAAAGATGGAACAATATCAATAAACAGTAGTAGATTGAATTCACTTAAAACAAATCCAGAAAAATTAAGTGAAATCCTTATGACCTTAAAAAATTCCTTCTCTGCTCAGTTAAATGGATGGATTAGTGTAGTAAATACTTATAAAAATATTGGTGAAACTCAAATTGCAAACATATCAAAAAAAATAACAGATATTCAAGCTTATCTAACAAAATATGAAGAAAGGTTAAGAAGAGAGTATGCTCAACTTGAATCATTTATAGATAGAACTAATCAGATAAGTTTAAGAATTCAAGATTTTATAACAACCCTTTCAGAAATGACATCAGGAGGTAAGAAAAAATGAACTATTTAACTTCTTATTTAGAAACTAAGGTCATGGGAGCTGATGCAATGGAATTAATAACAATGCTATATGAGAGAGCAATTCTGTCTCTGAATATTGCAAGGGAATCCATAATGAATGGAGTTGATGATCCAGAGCTTGTAAAGAAAAAGGCTACAGAATTATGCAGAGCAACAGAGATTCTATATTATCTCAACGATATACTTGACAGACAAAAAGGTGGACAAATTTCAGAAAATCTAAGTCTGATATATACAACCCTTGCAGGTGAACTTATAAGAGCAAATCTATTTAATGATATTGAAATTATCTCAAAATGCATAGAAGTGTTAAATAATCTTAAGGCAGCATGGGAAGATGCAAAAAAACAGCTAAGAGACAATCAGCATGAACAAAAAAGAGCCTTTGCAGGAGCAATCTAAGATAAGGAACCTTTTAATAATGGCAGAGCTTGCTCTTAGTGAAAATCGTTTTGAGGAAGCTCTTGCCATGTTATCTGAAATAGATGTTAAAGAGATGGCAAATCTTAATCTTGAAGAGTTGCAGGCAATAGGTTCTCTCCTTAACTATCTTAGAGTGCTTGCTGAAGAGAAGAAAAGTCATGTTACAGAACAACTCAAAATAATTCAAGCAAGTAAAAAATATTTATAAAATATTATGCTCTATCACAAGAACGCCTTGAGATAATCTCCCAAGTCTCGTCATCAATCTCATCAAGATAATCGGATACTTTAAATTCTGCTCCGCATTCATTACAGCAGAGCACTATTCTTCTTCAATGAAAAAGAAGTAAAATCGAATTTTTACAGTATTTGCATCTTATATTTTTTAAAACCCTTCTTCGCATAAGTTAATTTTATATCATTATAAGAAAAACTGTCAATTTCTTTTTTTAACTTCGCTTTAATTTTGTCTAAGAGTTCAGATAAATTATTAAAATGGAAACATTGAGTTTCAAAATAATAGAAAAGCACATAAAAACGATCTTCGATGCCATTGAACATAATCTTTCTATCATGGATAAGGATTTAAATATTCTTTGGATTAATAAAGCTTATGCTGAAAGACTCGGAAGGACTCCAGAGTATATCTTAGGAAAAAAATGCTATTTTTTATGGCATAAGAGAAATAATCCATGTGAAAACTGTCCTTGCGTTAAAGCTTTAAAAACTCTCAAAGTTGAAACTGAGGAAGTAGTATCAAATGAAGGAAGACACTATCTTCTTGTTGCAATTCCTATTATAGAAGAAGGAGAAATCAAGGCTATATTTGAAATTGGAAAGGAAATAACAAAGAAGAAAATATTTGATGAAAAATTTAGAGAACTCATTAAACTTGAAGGAATTTATGAAATAGTTGATAACCTTGCACATCAACTTAATAATATATTCAACGGAATTTATGGCTTTATCCAGTTATTAAAAGAAAATACAAAAGATAGATACTCCTTAAACTTTATTGAAAAAATAATTAAATCCGTTGAAAAAGGTTCTAATTTTACTAAAGCCTTACTTGCATTGAAATCATCACCTTCTGTAAAAAAGGTTTTTGATCTGAATTTTTTAATTATCTCAATAAAAGACTTACTTAAGGAAATCACAGGTGAAAAAATAAAGATTGAATTTCTTCTTTCTCATAAAAATCTCTTAATTGAAGGAGATCCTGTCCAAATAAGAGAAGTCATATTTGAACTCGTAAAGAATGCAAGAAATGCAATATCAGAAGATGGAGTTATATTAATCTCAACAGATAAGATAAATAAGGACGAAGAAGAAAAGGTTATTCTTCAAGTTTCTGACAACGGAGTAGGAATGGATGAAGAGACTCTAAAAAGATGCTTTGAGCCTCTTTTTACCCAAGATCCAAGAAGATTTGGACTCGGACTATCAATAGTAAAAAATATAGTTCAAAAACACAATGGTTTTATTGAAATAGAAAGCTCTCCCTCAACAGGAACAACAGTAAGAATTTTCTTTCCCTCTGTTACTTTACAACAAGAACCGGACATTTAGAATACTCAACAACTTTTGCAGAAACGCTTCCAATAAGAAACTTCTTTGTTCCATGTTTTCCATGAGAACCTGTAACAATTAGATCAACCTTCATTTTATGAGCAGTTTCAAGAATTTTTTCTGCTGGATCCCCTTCTCTTATAAGAAATTTAATCTCAATAGGTTTTCCTGAAAGAGACTTTCTTATTCTCTCCATATTTTCTTCAGTCTCTCTTTTAAGAACTTCTGTAATTCTCTGTCTGTCTGCGTCAGATAGTTCTGTAAGATAAAGCTCTGGGACAACTGCAAGAACAGTAAGAGATGAGTTCATACTTAAGGCAATCTCCAATGCCTTTCTTAATGCCTTATCAGATGCCTTTGAGCCATCATGGGCTACTAAAATTCTTTGCATTACTTCCCTCCTTTATATCTTTATCTCCTTTAGTAACTCTCTATTTTCTTTGAACCATTCAACTGTTATTTTTATTCCCTCCTCTATTGAAACTTTTGGGGACCATCCTATATACTTTTTTGCCTCAGTTATATCTGCCCATGTTGCATAAATATCTGCTGGATGTCTTGGTTGCCACTCAATTTTGGCTTTTTTCCCAATAAACTCTTCAATTAGATTTATAACATAAATAAGCTCAACTGGTCTGTCATTGCCAAGATTCATAATTTTATATCCATCAAGACTAAGGCATAATACTGTGGCTTCTGCTATGTCTTCTACAAATGTAAAATCCCTTTTTTGTTTTCCATCTCCATATACAGTGATTGGTTCACCATCACTTATTTTTTTTATAAATCTAAAAATGCTCATATCAGGTCTTCCAAAAGGCCCATATACTGTAAAATATCTCGGAATTATTGTATCTATTCCATAAAGATAGTGATAGGTATAACAAAAAAGCTCTGCAGATTTTTTTGAGGCAGGATATGGAGCAAGAGGTTTATCTGTAGTATCAGAAACTTTAAAAGGCATCTTTTCTGTTTCTCCATATACACTTGAAGTGGAAGCAAGAACAAATTTTTTAATCTCATAATCCTTAACACACTCAAGAAGATTTATCGTTCCTTTAACATTTGTATCAAAATATCCCCAGGGATTTTCAACTGATGCTCTCACACCAGCTCTCGCAGCCAGGTTTATGACACCGTCTATTTTGTGATTTTTAAAGATACCTCTTAGAGTTTCAAAATCTTCAATGTCGCCCTTATAAAAAATAAAATTCTGAAACCTTTTAAGATCTCTAAGTCTTAACTCTTTAATCTTAGGATCATAGTAATCATTTAAGTTATCAATACCTATCACTTTGAAACCTTTGTTTAAAAGAAGTCTGCAAGTAGCCCATCCAATAAAACCAGCACTTCCTGTTACAAATATTGTTTGCATAGTTTTTTATTTTAACATAAAAAATTATTTTCTTTGTTTGACTTTTATGCTTATTGGAGAAAACTTAAAATGAAATGCTTCTCTTAGAAGTTTTTCAATAAATTTGATATGATGTTGCTTAACTGCTGATTGATCATTTACAAAGACAACAAATGTAGGTGGTTTTATACTAACCTGCGTTATGTAATAAAACTTTAACTCCTTACCACGAGAAGCCATAACTACATTGGATATTTTTTCACTAAAAAGTTTATTCAACTCAGATGTAGTTACTCTTTTAGAGTAATCATTTAAGATTTTATCAATAAGAGGAAATAGTTTAGTCAGTCTCGTTTTATCTATGGCAGAAACAGTCAAATAAGGTGCATAATTTACAAACCAAAGTTTACGCTTTATCTCATCTTCAAAGAATTTGACTTTTTTGTCTCTCTCATCTTTTGGAATTAAATCCCATTTATTAATCAATAAAACCAATCCCTTTTGTTTTTCAGCCACAATACCGGCAATTTTTTGATCTTGATTTACAATTCCCTCGCTGGCATCTATAACAAGAACTACAACATCAGCCCTTTCAATACTTCTTAAAGCTTTAAAATACGCAAGCTTTTCCACATAACTTTCCTGAGATATCTCCTTTTTGTAGTAAGAAAGCCTTTTTATTCCTGCTGTGTCAATCAATAAATATTTCTTGCCATAGTAAGTGCAAACAGCATCAATACTGTCTCTTGTTGTTCCTGGAATGGGACTTACAATCATCCTTTTTTTGCCAAGTAAAGCATTAACAATCGTTGATTTTCCTACATTGGGACGACCTACAATAGCTATCTTTGGTATGTCCTCATCTTCTAATTTTAATTGTTGACTGTCAGGAATTCTCTCAACGATCTTATCCATCAGTTCTTCAAAACCATATCCTGTAATGGCTGAGATTGGTATGAGATTTTCTGTTCCTATACCATAAAAATCATATATTCTTGTAAGCTTTGAGGGATCATCTATTTTATTGACAACCCATAGAATCTCTTTACCTGTTTGTCTTAACTTTTTTGCTGTTTCAACATCATAAGGAAGTAATCCTTCTTTACTATCAAGAAGATGAATTATTAAATCTGCTTCAGATATTGCTATCTCTATCTGCTCCAACATCTGCTTTTGAATTATATCGTCTGCTTTTTCTTCAGGAAAAAAACCTCCTGTATCAACTACTCTAAACTCTTTATTATTCCATCTTGCAACTGCGTAGTTTATATCTCTTGTTACACCTGGAAGCTTGTCTGTAATTGCCTTAATTTTGTCTTCTGAGTTAATCATTCTATTAAAAAGTGTTGATTTTCCTACATTGGGACGACCTACAATAACCACGGTAAACATTTATGAACTCCTTTTAGTCTTCAGAAAACTCTTTTGGAAGAGATATTCCAAGAGATTTGATTTTTTTATAAAGATTACTTCTTTCTATCCCTATAACCTCTGCTGTTTTTGTCATATTCCAATTGTTATCCTTAAGTTTTCTCAAAATAAAATCTCTTTCAAAAGCATCTCTTGCTTCCTTTAATGTTGAGTAAGAAAAGTAAGATTCCTCCTTTATTCTCTCTCTTATTATCCCTGCAGCTTCAATATCTGAAGCTTCTATAACATCTTTTGGAATCATTATCATCAATCTTTCTACAGCGTTTTTTAATTCCCTTACATTTCCGGGCCAATCATAGCTTTTTAAAATTTTCATTGCTTCATTTTTAATAGTTTTTTTCTTCCATCCCTTTTCTCTGTTAAACTCCTCCATAAAGTAATCTATAAGCTCTGGAATATCCTCTTTTCTTTCTCTTAAAGGAGGCATATAAATAGGCACTACATTAAGCCTGTAGTAAAGATCTTCACGAAAGTTACCTTTCTTAATCTCTTCTGTTAAATTTTTATTCGTTGCTGAGATGATTCTAACATTTACTGTTATATCACGCATTCCTCCAACTCTTTGAAACTTCTGAGTTTCAATTACTCTTAAGAGTTTTGCTTGCATAATTAATGACATATCTCCAATCTCATCAAGAAAAAGAGTTCCTTCATTTGCAAGCTCAAATTTACCAATTTTTTTATCTATAGCACCAGTAAAAGCTCCTTTTTCATGGCCGAATAACTCACTTTCTATAAGCTCTTGAGGAATTGCTGCACAGTTTACCTCAATGAAAGGAGCATTTGCTCTTGAACTTAATGAGTGAATCATTCTTGCTACAAGTTCTTTTCCTGTCCCACTTTCTCCCAATATTAAGACTCTTGAGTCTCCTTTTGCGATCATTTCAATCTGTGCTTTTATTTTTTTCATAACCTGAGAGTTTCCAACAAGTTCATACTTTTTTATTAAACTGCTACGAAGTTTTATATTCTCCCTTTCAAGGCTTTTAAACTGTAAGGCTCTTTTTGCAGTAAGCAGTATTCTTTCCATTGAAAGAGGCTTTTCAAGGAAATCAAATGCTCCAAGCTTTACAGCCTGAACTGCTACCTCAACATTTCCATGCCCTGAAATCATAATAATTGGAATATCTGAATCTTTCTCTCTTATTTTTTTGATCGCTTCTATTCCATTCATCTTAGGAAGCCATACATCAAGGAAAATTAAATCTATATCCTCTTTTTCAATAATATCCATTGCCGTCTCAGCATCTTCTGCTATTAGTGTTTTATATCCCTCATCTTGTAAAATCTCTGAGACTGTTTCAAGTATTCCAACTTCGTCATCAACAATAAGAATCTTACCTTTCACACAGGCACCTCTATTTTAAAAATTGTTCCTGAAGGCTTATTATCCATAACTGTTATCTTTCCACTATGTTCGCTAACAATTTTTCTTGCAATTGTAAGTCCAAGACCTGTTCCTCCCTTTGTCTTTGAAAAGTAAGGTAAAAATAGCTTTTCCTTTGTCTCATCATCAACTCCTGGACCTGTATCAGCAATCTCAATCTTAAGACTATTATTTAGTTTAACAGATATTGTTATTTCACCTTTACCATCCATTGCCTTTATAGCATTGTCAATTATGTTTATAAGAACTCTTTTAAACTCATGATAGTCAAGTAAAACATCTTTATTTATTTCATCATATATAAAATTTATCCTAACATCTTTGTATCCCCTGTAAAGCTCTATAACATCTTGTACTAAGTTTATCGGATTGACAGGTTCTTTTTTAATCTCCGGAAGTTTACCAAGTCTCTGAAAAGCATCAATGAGATTTTTAAGAGACTCAACCTCTGAGATAATTCTCTGAGTTGAAGTTTCAAATATTTTATCAAAATCTTCATCTTTATTTTTCCATTTTTTAACAAGTCTTTCAGTAGCAAGTTTAATAGGTGTAAGAGGATTTTTTATCTCATGGGCGAGTCTTCTTGCTACTTCCTCCCATGCAACTGCTTGCTGAGCCTTAACAATATCTGTGATATCATCAAACACTACAAGAATGCCTGTAGCCTCACTCTCCTCAGACTCTCTCAAGGATACTACTGTTGCTCTTATTATTTTATTAATGCCTTTTATTTTAATATTTATATCCTCAGAGATTTCGTAGATCTTCTCTTGAGAAAGCTTTTTTATAAACTCCTTTAATTCTTCAGACTCAACAAACTCCATAATCTCTGAGTAGTGTTTGCCTTCAAGTTTCTCAGCAGGAATTTGTAGGATTTTTTCTCCTGCTTTATTTATCTTAAAAATTTCACCATTATGTCCAATAAAGATAATTCCTGAAGTAATACTTGAGAATATTCTTTCAAGTAAAATATTTCTCTTTGATAACTCAACATAGGCTTTATCAAGCTTAGTTATCATTTCATTAAATGAATTAACGAGAATTCCAATCTCATCAGAACTTTTTGCAAGAATCTTTACTTTAAGATCACCTTCTGCCACTTTTTGAGTTGCTTGCACAAGCTCTTTCAATGGATTTGTAATCTCTTGAGATATCTTTAAAGACGCCCATAAAGCAAGAAATATTATGATAAGGCTTAAAAAACCAAGAAACATTAAGTAGTTTGACTTAACAGCCTTTCTAAAAGAACCCATCTGAAGATACTCTTGATGGTAAGATTTAACCTCTTCAACCTTCTTAGTTAAATAAGAAGGAATAACCATCTTTAATACAACAACTCCTTCTTTTTCAGGAACTGCTGCGATAATTACATCTCCCTCTGCAGATGAAACAACTTGAGCTGATTTTTTACCTTGAAAGGCATCTTTTAATGAATCTGGCATTTCTTCTTTAAGAGTTCTAAATCTTTGTACAGAAATTCCATCTGGAAGAACTTTTATCTTACCTTCACTGAAATCTTCAGCAAGTTTAAGCAATTTTTCCTTTTCAAAACTATAAAAAGATTTGATCGTATCTACTGTTTTTGATATAACTTCTCTGTTTGATTTTGAAAATATTCTTTCTATTGAACTTTCAAGAACTCCGCTAAAGGCAATAAACAAAAGTGCAGAAGGAATAAGTACTAATCCTACAAAAACTGTTACGATCTTTGTTCTAAATCTGTAACCAGGGACTTCTCTATGCTTTTCAAGATAAAGCCTGAAAATGCTTCTTATAACAAAAAACCCTAAAGTTATAATTGAGATTATATTTACTACAAAAAGAGAGACTATTATGAATCTTGTAGGAATCTGCTCTGGCGGTATTCTTAAAAGATATATCTCAAATCCAAGCACAATAAAAAGCAAAGTTGTAAGAAAAATAGGGAAAAAATATTTTTTTAATCTCTCTTTCATGGCAGTCTAAATATCTCCGACTGTTTTGTTATTTTTTTCTCATGTGTTGGTATAAAAAACAAAATATGCTCAAGAAAAGATGGAAGCTTTTTTATATTTGACTCAACAGTAACCTTTATATAGTACTTTCCTCTTTGCAAATCATTAATATTGACAATCCTTAAAGGCTCAACCTTCAAAGCCCAATTTAATGCTTCTTGCCAATTTTTAAATCTTCTCTCTGTTAATTTATCATCTTCTAAGCTCTTTATAATAAACTCTTCTTTTATTGGATCAGGAATTAAAGTTCTTTGTATTCTAACTCCAGCTATAAACTCATCAGGAATCATTGACCATCTTCTGTAAAGTTCTATCAAGATAAGAATATTTTTACTCAAGCCATTTTTAAAATCATCAACGAAATCCTGAGATGGAATAACTTCAGCTTTAACTGATAAAAAAGAGTTGTTTTTTTTAACTTCCATGTTTATATTTTCCATAGCATATGCCGGAAAAATATGAAAACACAAAGATGCAAAAAGAATCCAAAGTTTTATCCTGCATCCTTTCATCAGTTCTATTATATTATTTTTCTTTACTTTTTCTTAATATTTATGATAAAACACAGAATTAAATTACTTTTGGAGGTGCAAGATGAAAAAACTTTTAATGATGGCGGGAATAACTTTTATTTTTATCACTGGTTGTGCAACAAAAGAGTACGTAAAGGAACAGATTGATCCTATTCATCAAAGACTTGAAAGAATTGAAAAACAGCTTGAAAACATGAATAAAGATATCTCTTCAATTAAAACAGAGATCAAAGGAGTTAGATCAGAGTTAGACTCTGTTAATTTAACAGCAAAAGAATCATTAAAGAAATCAGAAGAAGCATTGAAAAAATCAGAGGAAGCAGTTAAAGAGTCTAAAGCTGCGGTAATGCAAGCCCAAGATGCAGCCAAAAAAGCTCAGGCTGCAGCAGAAACATCTAAAAAGGTTTTTGAACTACAACAGAAAAAGTAGTTTGACATTTTAGTTCAATAAGTATTAAATTTTTTGATTATGAAAAGCCAAATTATTCACTCTCTCTGGATTGGGCTTTTGGCAGGATGTTTTGGTGGTCTTGTTGGGCTTGGTGGAGGAGTTGTCATGATTCCTCTTATGGTAGCTGTTTTAAAGATTTCCCAACATAAAGCTCATGGAACAAGTCTATTTGCCCTTGTATTTACAGGAATCACTGGTGCAGTTACATATGGAATGAAAGGCTCTGTTGATGTTGTAGCTGCTTTAATACTCGCTATTACAGCAATCTTTACCGCAAGATTAGGTGCTCGTTTTGCACACAGTCTTCCAGAGTGGAAACTTAAAAGAGCTTTTGGTGCTTTTTTAATTTTTGCTGCTTTAATATTATTAGCAAAGCCTTACTTTGCTGAAGTATATCATTTTGAAATAGAAGGTATAGCAAAAATTATCATACTTCTTATAATTGGAATTTTTGCAGGCTTTCTTGCTGGAATGATGGGAATAGGCGGAGGCACTGTTATGGTTCCTGCTCTTGTATTAATATTAAACTTTGGACAACATATAGCTCAAGGAACATCTCTACTTTGTATGGTTCCTGCAGGTGCTGTAGGTGCATATACTCATTTAAAACTTGGAAATGTCATAAAAGAATTACTTCCTGGATTAGTAATTGGAATAATCTTTGGAACATATATTGGTTCCAATATTGCCCATGCTCTAGCTGAGGCTTATCTAAGAGTCATTTTTGCTTTGATCATAATTTGGACAGGAATAAGATTTTTAAAAACACCACGTCCTACTAGATGACTAAAAAGATAGCATTCTTTATACTGTTAGTTTTATCTTTCAACCTTTATGCTCAAGACAACTACCAAAAAATAGTATTAAAGTATGGGAAACATCCAGATTTTCATAGATTTGTGTTTATATGTGAAAAGTCAGAAACTATATATTCAATAAATGTAACTCTATTAAAAGATGGAAAAATAAAACTAACTTTTCCAAATCCCTTTGAGATTGAGTTTAATGGCAGAGTGCTCTCATCTCAGGATAGCATAAAAGATTTAAGAATTTTAAAGGAAGATAAAACTCTTATTATTGAGACATCAAATATTGATAAAATAAAAGTTTCAAGATATGATTCTCCTTCAAGACTTGTAGTGGATGCATACTGGGTAAAAATATTAACCGAAGAAAAGATTAAAGCAGTCTCTTTACTAATTGATCCAGGACATGGAGGAGAAGATTATGGATTACAAGGAAAGGAGAATAATGAAAAAAACATGAGTTTATACATATCAAAAGAAGTAGCATCAAGACTTATACAGAAAGGAATAAAAACTTCACTTACAAGAACCACTGATGAGTATATATCAATTAAAAAGAGAGTAAAAATGGCAAATAATATGAAGCCTTCTTTGTTTTTGAGTATTCATCTTTCAAGTGGAGATTATTTTGTTATATATACATCTCCTATAAAGAAAAATATACCGAAAGATGATCCTTCAAAGGTCTTTCTGACTGAAGATAAACTGGTAAAAATTTTTGCAAAAAAAATAAAAGAAAACTTTTCAGAGCCTCTTTATACTGAAAAACTGCCTGCCACTCTCCTTAAAGAAGCATATGGACCATCTCTGATGATAGAAATTCCTAAAAGAGTTATGCTTTCTGATAAAAACTATACAAATAAAATCATAGATTTGATTGTTCAGGCAGTTTCAGAAGGCTTTAAAACCAAGAGCATAAAGGAAAAAATAAAAAATGAATAAAAAAGTTATCATAGTTTTTTCCATACTGATAGTTGTAATAGCAGGATTTATAATTTATTTTCATTTCTTAAAATCCAATAAGCTAACATATTATGAAAAACCTAAGCATGACAAGGTTCTTGAAAACTTTAAAATCTATATACCTTCATCTAATGCTTTAATGACAAAGGAAGTATACTTAAAAAGAGACGAATCAGAAACAAAAAATATTGAAAAAATACTGGAAAACTTCATTGCAGAGTTATCATCACCTTTTAAAGACACGAAAATTCTTGGAGTCTATAGAGACAAAGAAAATATAGTTTATATAGATTTATCAAAAAGCTTTACTTCGCCCCAAAGTATGCGCGAAGAGTATCTTTTGATTAAAGCACTCTATAAAACATTAAAAGAAAACTTCACATGGATAAAAGATGTTAAAATTCTTATAGAAAGCAAAGAAGTAGATACTATATCTGGTCATATCTCGAATGAGTCATATTTAAAGGAAATACTGGAGGAAGGTTAAATGAAACAAAAGCCTATAGGTATTTTTGACTCAGGAGTCGGAGGATTAACAGTTTTAAAGGAAATATCAAAAATTCTTCCTAATGAAGATTTAATCTATCTTGGAGATACTGCAAGAGTCCCTTATGGAATACGCTCTGCTGAAACAGTTATTAAGTACTCTATTGAATGTGCAAACTTTCTTTTTAAAAAAGGAGTTAAAGTACTTGTTGTAGCTTGCAATACATCTTCCTCAGTAAGTCTTCAAGCCTTAAAAGAAAGGTTACCAATATCTGTTATAGGTGTTATTGAGCCAGGTGTGAAAGCAGCATTAAAGGTAACAAAAAATGGTAAGATAGGCATCATTGGAACAGAGGCAACTATAATGAGTGAAGCTTATCCTAAAAAGATTAAAGAAATGAAACCAGATATACAAGTTGTCTCAAAAGCCTGTCCATTGTTTGTTCCATTAGTAGAAGAGGGAATACTAGAGGGTATTATTGCTGAGTTGATAGTGGAAAGATATCTTAAAGAACTAAAAAAAAGCGGAATTGATACATTAATTCTTGGATGCACCCACTATCCTTTGCTAAAAAAAACTATTCAAAAATACATGGATGGAATTCAACTTGTTGATTCTGCTGAAGAAGTATCAAGAGAGGTAAAAGAACTCCTTTATAACCAAGGAATTATAAATGATAAAAAAGACTCAGGTACTAAAACATTCTATGTAACTGACTCTCCTGATAGATTTAGAAAAATTGGTGAAATATTCTTAAATTGTAAAATAGAAAATATATTTAAAGTCTCTCTTGAGGAGGAAAAAACCAAATGAGACCAGATGGAAGAAAAAATGATGAACTCAGAGCGATTAAAATTGAAAAAAATTTTATAAAAAATGCTGATGGTTCAGTTTTAATACAGCTTGGTAGTACACGTGTTATATGTACTGCTTCAATAGAAAACAAAGTGCCTCCTTTCTTAAAAGATCAAAAAAAAGGATGGCTTACTGCAGAATATGGTATGCTTCCTCGTTCAACTCCTACAAGAATGATTAGGGAGTCAACTGCTGGTAGAGTTGGTGGTAGAACTCAGGAAATTCAAAGACTTATTGGAAGAGCCTTAAGAGCAGTAGTAGATCTTGAAAAACTGGGAGAAAGAACAATATGGATTGACTGCGATGTAATTGAGGCTGATGGTGGAACACGGACAGCTTCTATAACAGGAGGCTATATAGCATTAGTTGAAGCAATAAAAAAAGCAATGAATTTAGGGATGATTACAGAAAATCCCATAAAAGAAAGCATTGCAGCAATAAGTGTTGGCATTGTCTCAGGAGAACCAAGGCTTGATCTATGTTATGCAGAAGACTCTCAAGCAGAAGTTGATATGAATATAGTGATGACAGAGTCAGGAAAGTTTATTGAAATTCAAGGAACAGCTGAAATTGTTCCTTTTTCAAAAGAAGATTTAAATCAACTTTTATCTTTAGCAGAAAAAGGCATAAAGGAGATAATAAAAATAATAAAAAATCTTAACTGAGCATGTATCATGTATTGATTTTGCACTTTGATGATACATACATTTATCAGGAAAATTTAAAAAAAAGAGCTACAATTCAGATAGATTTACGTTTGATTAGTGGTACAAAATTCATGTGTAAGTTGGAACAATTAAAGTTGATTGAAAAAAGAATTCCCTTTGTTCAGTCTTTAATAAGCTTCATAGGAAAGGGAGATTATCACTATCTGTCTTACATCTTTTTAAAGAGAATAAATGAGCCTTTTATTCTTATTGTAGTTGACAATCACGTTGATATGAGATATTCAAATAAAAACTTTATAAGATGCGACTCTTGGCTTTACTATGCAGGACTACTAAAGAATCTAAGACAGATCTTTTATGTAAACTCTCAGAGAATTAACAATACTATCAAGACAGATCTACCAATCTACATAAGCATAGATAAAGATATAATTGACAAAAAATATTTAAAAACAAGCTGGTCTCAAGGGACAACCTCTCCACAGCAAATCTTTGATTTTATATCCAGTATTCTTTCTTTTAACAGAGTAATCGGAATAGATATTTGTGGAGAACCAGAACTTGATTTGGTAGAACTAAGAAAAAGTGAAGAAATTAATCTTTCTATTGTAGAACGTTTAAATACTCTTACAATGAAAAAATCAGCATAGTCAATTTACTAAAATAAATTTAATTATATATAATACTCAACATGAAGATTGCAATTGGCGCTGATCATGCAGGTTTTGAGTTAAAAGAGCTTGTCTCTCAATTTATTAGAGAGACAGGACATGAACTCATTGATATGGGAACAGGCTCATCTTGTGCTGTTGATTATCCTGACTATGCTGAGGCAGTTGCAAAAGCAGTCTCTGATGGAAAAGTTGAAAGAGGCATCTTAATATGTGGCACAGGAATAGGAATGTCAATAGTTGCAAACAAATTTAAAAATATAAGAGCAGCTTTATGTAATGACCTTTTTACAGCAAAAATGTCCAGGCTTCATAATGATGCTAATATTCTCTGTATGGGAGCAAGAGTAATTGGAAAAGGATTAGCATTAGAGATAGTAAAGACATGGCTTGATACACCCTTTGAAGGTGAAAGACATCTAAGAAGAATTGAAAAAATAAATACTATAGAAAGGAAGGTTCTTGATAAATGAAGATGAAATCTTTAAGAGAAGTAGACTATGAAATTTACTCTCTAATACTTAAAGAGAAAAAAAGAGAGACGAATAAAATTCTAATGATAGCCTCTGAAAACTACGCAAGCAGAGCTGTTATGGAAGCTCAAGGCTCACTTTTTACTAACAAATATGCGGAAGGTTATCCTGGAAGAAGATATTATGGTGGTTGCGAGTATGCT
>JANXCZ010000001.1 GCA_025060075.1 Thermodesulfovibrio sp. | reverse complement strand
GTATTTCTTGATTTCAGCAAAAGCAGTGTTTCTGAATCTTTCATTACTTACAAAAAGGGCTAAATCTCTCCATAAAATTTTAATAGTCTCAATGCCTAAGTCATCAAAAATCCCGTAGTTTTCTCTTCCAAAGGCAGGTGTGGCAGTGGGTCCAACATAAACAGTTCCATCATGAACTTTTGTAAAATGCACACCTAAGAAAGGATTTTTTATGTCAGGAACAGGATAGATATTTCCCTTTACAAGATAGGATTTTTCTTTTCTGAGTTTTTTGTAAAGCCCTTTAAATGGTATTATTCTATACTGTCTTGCCAATCCAAATAGGTGAGCAATTCTGTCAGCATGGGCACCTGCTGAATTTATAAAAAAGTCAAAGTAAACTTCACCTTTGCTTGTTATAAGTTTGTCTCCTTTTATTCCCTTTAAAGTGACTCCCTTTTCTATCTTAACTCCTGAACTCTTAAGCTCTTCCTCTAAACTAAGAAGTATTTGCTGAGGATTAATTACTGCTGTAAGCGGTGAATACAAAGCCTGTCCACAGGTTTTCGCATAGGGTTCAATCTCCTTTAGAGTCCTTTCATCTATAAGCTCAACCTCTGCTTCATTTTTTTTAGCCCTCATGTAAAGCTCATGAAGGGTTGGAAGTTCCCTTTCATTTTTCGTTACTATAACCTTTCCACTTTCAATTAAAGTAAGCCCCTTTTCTTTGCAGTACTGCTTCATGAGTCTATTGCCCTTAAGACAAAATCTTGCCTTGAGAGAGTCTGGTGTATAATAAATCCCTGCATGAAGCACTCCGCTGTTTCTTCCAGAGGCATGTTTTCCAAGGGTTTGTTCTTTTTCAATTATTGTTATATCAATAATTCCGTTTCTTACAAGCTCACGAGCAATGGAAAGACCTGTAATTCCTGCACCACATATTACAATCATAACTTAACCATTTTCTTTAAGTTTTATACTCCATATTGAATAAACAAAAACACCTACTACCAAGTATAAAACATAGGAAAAATAAAGAAATGAAAAAATACCAGAAATATGTTCATCATTTGCGAATTTTAATTTTTATAAATCTTCTTTTACCAACTTTTACTACATATTCTCCTTCATTTAAATTTATATCAGGATTTATTACCTGTTCATCATTGACTCTTATGCCACCTTGCTTAATAAGTCTTAATGCCTCTGAGGTGCTTTTTGTAACTCCATATTCTTTAAGAATTTTTGGAAGCCACACTCCTTGTCCTTCATCTTTTATTTCTACAGTTTCAATATCATCAGGAATTTCCCTTTTTCTAAAAACTCTTATGAAGTTTTCTCTTGCTTTTTCTGCCTGTTCTTTTCCATGATATCTGCTTACAATTTCAAATGCTAAAGACTCCTTTGCATCTCTTGGATTTATTCTGCCTTCTTTTATGCCAGTTTTAATTTCATTAAGCTCTTCAATAGATATGTGGCTAAGAAGTTCATAATACTTAATCATTAATTCATCATTTATTGACATAATTTTTCCAAATATCTCATCTGGTGGTTCATTTATTCCAATGTAGTTACCAAGGCTTTTTGACATTTTCTGAACACCATCAATCCCTTCAAGAAGTGGCATAGTTATTATTACCTGTTCTTCCATTCCATATATTCTCATAAGCTGCCTTCCCATTAAAAGATTAAACTTTTGATCTGTACCTCCAAGCTCTATATCAGCATTGAGATATACTGAGTCATAGGCTTGAAGTAATGGATAAAGAAATTCAAGGATAGTGATTGATCTTCCCTCTGTAAATCTCTTCTTAAAGTCTTCTCTTTCAAGCATACGTGCTACAGTTTCTGTTCCAGCAAGCCTACATATATCCAGTGCTGTCATAGAGCCAAACCATTCACTGTTAAATCTTATTATAGTTTTTTCAGGATGAAGTATCTTAAAAACTTGTTCCTTATAGGTTTCTGCATTTTTTAAAACTTCTTCCCTACTAAGAGGTTTTCTTGTTTCAGTCTTTCCAGAGGGATCTCCTATCATTCCAGTAAAATCACCAATAAGAAAAATTACTTCATGCCCAAGCTCTTGAAATTGTCTCATTTTTTCAAGTAAAACAGTATGTCCAAGATGGATATCAGGAGCTGTTGGATCAAAACCAACTTTTATTCTTAAGGGCTTTCCCTCTTTATATGATTTTTCAAGCTTTTTTTTAAGGTCTTCTTCAAGAATTATCTCAACACAACCTCTTTTAATTATTTCAAACTGTCTTTCAGGTGATAGCATATTTCCCTCCTCTACTTTCTTTGTATGATGAAGAGCAAATTTTATCTCTACAATCTAAAAAGAATGTTCTGTATCTGGAAATTCTCCTCTTTCAACTTCCTCTTTGTATTTTTTTATTGCTTTAAGAACTTCTTCTCTTAAATTTGCATATTTTTTTACAAACTTAGGAGTAAATTTTTCAAAAAGTCCAAGCATGTCATGGATTACAAGAACTTGTCCATCACAGTGCACACCTGCACCAATGCCTATTGTTGGAATTTCAAGACTTTCAGTTATTTCTCTTGCAAGCTCTGCTGGAATTAACTCAAGAACAATTGCCACTGCTCCTTTGTCTTGTAGTCTTAAAGCATCCTCCATTATTCTTTTTGCTTGTTCTTCTGTTTTGCCTTGAAGCCTATATCCTCCCATTCTTAAAACTGCTTGAGGTGTAAGACCAAGATGTCCTATAACTGGAATTTCAGCTTCAGTTATTGCTTTTACATGAGAGAGTATTTCTCTTCCTCCTTCAAGTTTAACAGCATGAGCACCTCCCTCTTTAATTAATCTCCCTGCATTTCTTACAGCTTCCTCAACGCTTACTTGATAAGACATAAAAGGCATGTCAGCTACTACCATAGCTCTCTTCGTTGATTTGACAACTATCTTAGTATGATATATCATCTCATCCATTGTTACTGGTAAAGTTGTATCATTTCCTTGAATAACCATTGAAAGAGAGTCTCCCACTAAAATCATGTCTATTCCGGCTTCATCAACAAGATGAGCAAAAGGATAATCGTAGGCAGTCAACATTGTAATCTTTTGTTTTGCTTTTTTCTTCATAAGTAAGTCTGTAACTGTAAATCTCATTTTTGTGTCCTTCTTAATGCTTTAATTTGAAGTTGAAGATTTTTAATTCCTTCCCATTCATTGATTGTCGGAGTAAATGCTACATCAATTAGTGAGCCTTCTAAGATTTCTGTATCTGCCATATCAAATCCAATAGCTGAAACCATAGTTCCATCTTGTTTTAATAACATTTTAAGATGATTATTGCCTACCTTTCTTAAATTTATCACAGTAAGCTCTTTTGCTCCAAAGAGAGGTTCTCTATTACCTTCACCAAAGGGTTCAAGAAGATTTACTTCCTCTGCCACTTTTTCTGTAACATCATTAAGAGATACAGCAGCATCAAGGAAAAGAGTATTTCTACAATCTTTTACCATATTTTTTATGATTAAACAGAGTTTTTCTCTAAAGGCAGGAAGATTATCTCTTAGAATAGTCATTCCTGCTGCTTGTTTATGTCCTCCGAATCTTATTAATAGATCCTTAGAAGCATTTAAAACTTCCTGTAGATCCACTCCTTCTGGACTTCTTGCAGAGCCTTTTGCTTTTTCTCCTTGCAAAGAGAAGATAAAAACTGGTCTATTAAATCTTTCAATAAGTTTACTTGCTACTGTACCAACCACTCCAGGATGCCAGTCTCCCCATAAAACTATTGCGGGTTCATCATTGAATTCATTTATAAGTTTTTTCTCTACTTCTTCCATTATTCTTTCTTCTGTTTTCTGTCTAAGACTATTAATCTGATTTAACCATTTACCTAAGGTATAAAGTTCAGACTCATCTTCTGAAATTAAAAATCTTACAACATCTTTTGCATCATCTATTCTGCCTGGCGCATTAATTCTTGGAATAAGACAAAAACTTAGATGAAAACTTTTAAGAGAGTTGGAGTTTACTCCTGCTAAACTTTTAAGTATCTTTATTGATGATCTTACAGGTGATTCAATTAGGCTCCATCCTTTTTTAGTAAGAGTTCTATTTGCATGAGTAAGTGGAACCATATCAGCATAAGTTCCTAATGTTACAAGATCTAAATAATTAATTGCCTCCTCAGGGTTTAAAGCCATTGCAAGCATAAAGGCAACACCCACTCCTGCAAGACAGTTGTAGTAGGATTTCTCATCTATTTTTGGATTTATAACAGCTAAAGCCTGAGGGATAATCTTTTTTCCATTTTCCTTTAGAGGCTCATGATGGTCTGTAATAATAACACCGATTCCTTGTTTTTTTGCGTACTGTACTGCTTCAAAATCTCTTATTCCACAGTCAACAGTTATTATAATCTTTGCACCAACTCTTTTTGCTTCTTCAATGCTTTGTATACTCAATCCATATCCATGATTGATCCTATTAGGAATATGATAAAAGACTTTTGCTCCTATTTTAGTTAGAATATCATAGAGTATAGCTGTTGATGTTAGACCATCAGCATCATAATCACCATTTATTAAGATTTTAGTGTCTGACTTTATAGCCTCATTTATTATTTTTACTGCTTCATAAACTCCCGAAATTTCAAAAGGATCGATGCTTTCAATAGTTGGATTAAGAAATGAGTATATCTGGTTAATATCTTTAAGCCCTCTTGAAACTAAAACCTGAGCAGTTGGAATGGTTATATTAAAGGTTTTTGATACATATTGAAGATACTCTTGATTTGTTTTTAAAACAACCCACTCTGAGTAACGCATCTTATCTCTTTATTAAAGAGTTTTTACCAAGAAGAAGAACTACAGGACTTGCTACAAAGATTGAAGAGTATGTTCCTACTATAATTCCAATTATCATTGCAAGAGCAAAATCATGTAATACTTCTCCACCAAAGAAAAATAAAGCTAAGGCTGCTATTAAAGTTGTAAGGGATGTAACTATGGTTCTTGATAAAACTTCATTTATGCTTTTATTCATTAATGCTTCAAGAGTCATTGAGCCTTTTGCAACTTTTCCAAGATTTTCTCGAATTCTGTCAAAAACTACTACTGTATCTGTAAGAGAGTATCCTGCAATTGTAAGAAGAGCACTTATGAAGATCAAGTTAATTTCTTTGTCAAGTAGATAAAAAATTCCAAGTACAGCCATTACATCATGAAAGGTTGCCACTGTAGCACCAATAGAGAAATAAAACTTGAATCTTATGCTTATATAGATTAGAATTCCTACTGTAGCTGCTAAAATAGCAAGAAGTGCATCTCTTTTAGTTCTTTCACCTATCTTTGGTCCTATTTCAGTGATTGATTCCACAATAGGTTCTTTATTAGAGAGATTTTCCTTTAAAGCTTTTTCAATGCTGTCTTGTGCACCTTCCTGTTGTTTTTTAAGTTTTATAAGAATTTTCTTTTCTGTTGGTAGTTCCTGTATATCTAAATCTTTGATTCCTGTTTTTTCTAAGACATTTCTTATTTCGCTAAGAGTAACAGGTTGGGAAAATCTTATTTGTAGACTTAATCCTCCAGCAAAATCAACGCCTAAGTTTGCCTTTCCTCTGTAAATCTGAAAGATTGCAAATAAACCAATGAGTATAATTAAAAATGACACTCCAAGAGTTATTTTTCTTTTACCAAGAAAATCAATATTTGTCTTTCCAAGTATCTGTATCATATGCTAAGACTCTTACGCTCCTTTCCCATGTATATTAAGTCAAAAACAGTTTTTGTACCAACTAATGCAGTAAATAGATTTATAGCAACTCCAAGAGAAAGAGTAACAGCAAAGCCTTTTATAGGTCCTGAACCAAAGTGAAAAAGAACTGCTGCTGTAAGGAGTGTGGTAACATGAGAGTCAAAAATAGTCCAAAAAGCTTTTTTGTAACCTGTCTCTATAGCTGCCTTTGGAGTTTTTCCAAGCCTTAGTTCTTCTCTTATTCTTTCAAACATGAGAACATTTGAATCTACAGCCATTCCCACAGCAAGAGCAATTCCAGCAATACCAGGAAGAGTCAAAGTAGCATTTAAAGCAGCTAAAGCACCAATAAGGAGTAATATATTCAATATCAAAGCTAAATCAGCGATAAGTCCACTTAGACGATAATAAATAATCATAAACAGAGACACAAAGATTGATGCTATTATTACAGCCATTTTGCCTGCTTCAATGGAGTCCTTTCCTAAGGTGGGACCCACTGTTACATTCTGAATAAGTTTTACAGGAGCTGGCAAAGCACCAGCTCTAAGTACTATTGCTAAATCCTTAGCTTCTTCAAGAGTGAAATTACCTGAAATCTGAGCATTCCCTCCTTCAATTCTTTCACGAATTACAGGTGCTGAATATAGATTACCATCAAGTATTATCGCAAGCCTTCTATTTATATATTTTGTTGTGATTTCCTCAAAAATCTTTGCACCTGCTTCGTTAAATCTCAAGGATACATAGGGTTCATTAAATCTTTGATCAATGCTTACATGAGCTTCTGCAAGAAGATCACCTGTAAGAAGTACTTCTTTTTTTACAATATAGGGTTTTTTATATACTTCACCTGTTTCCTTATTTACAATCTTTTGAAAGACAATTTCATAATCTTCTGAAAGCTTATTTTTCCATTGAGCTAAAAAAACTTCTTCTTCTGAAGGTCTTATTAAAGATGGAAGTTGTTCTAGAAGAGATTTTTCTTCATTAACAAGCTTGAACTCAAGCTGAGCGGTTTTTCCTATAATTTCAAGAGCTTTTTTAGGATCTTTTACTCCAGGAAGTTGAACTACAATCTCGTTTTCTCCTTGTTTATGGATGGCTGGTTCAGCCACTCCAAGTTGATCGACTCTATTACGAATTACCTCTATTGCCTGCTCAACTGAGGTTGTTTCAACTCTTTTGAATGCACTCTCTGGAAGCTGACAGACAATATTTGTTTCTTGTTCTGAGATGGAAAGCTCTGGATAGTTTTCTTTAATAATCTTTTTTGTCTCTTCCTTTATAGGTTGAATAAAAATTTTTTCATTTTCAACTTTAACAGAAGACTTTAATCCTTTTTTTTCAAGAAGACTTTGAATATGTATTCCTATTCTCTCAACTGTTATCTCTCTTGCCCTTTTAGTATCAACCTCAAAGATGAGATGGGAACCACCTCTTAAATCAAGCCCAAGAACAATTCCTTTATTAGGGAGATTTTTTTTCCACCATTCAGGCATGTAGTTAAATAAAGGAGTATTAGGTAAAAAGAAAATAATCGCAAGGATTACTGTAAAAGCTATGAGAGCTACTCTAAGATATAAACCTTTTCTCATAAGACTATATTAGTCCTCATCTGTTGCAGGTCTTAATGCAGCAATTGACTGCTTTGAAAATTTTACCTTTACATTGTCAGCAATCTTTAAAACTACCGTATTTGCATCAACGCTTTCTACCACTCCATAGATACCCCCTATGGTTATTACTTTGTCTCCTCTTTTAAGATTTTCAAGCATCCGTCTGTGTTCTTTTGCTCTTTTTTGTTGAGGTCTTATAAGGAGAAAATAAAATACAACAATAATCAGAATAAGAGGTAAGAGACTTGCAAGAAGACTTGTTAAGGGATCTGCTTGCGTTCCACCTTGCGGAGCAGGTCCCATTGCATAAGCATTTGTTATAAAGTTTAATAAATACATAATGCACCTCCCAAAAATTTATAAGTCTTTTTATAGTAGCAATCTTGATTAAAAAATGGCAAGTTAAATAAACTATTTAAATCCTTATTCTATTTTTAAAGTCTCTCCTACTCTTATTTTTAAAAGTTTTGTCTGAAGTTTTTGTTCTTCAAGCTCTTTTTCAAACTCCTCTAAAGTTCCAGTAAGCACAGGAAATGTGCCAAAATGCATGGGAATTACCATCTTTGGATTAACAAACTTTGTAGCAATGGCTGCTCTTTTAGGTCCCATAGTGAATTTGTCTCCGATGCAAACAAGCATAATATCAACTTTGTGGATTAATCCAATTAGTTTCATATCTTCAAATAAGTCAGTATCTCCTGTATGATATATTGTTGGTCCGTTTTTTATTGTGATTAAGAAACCTCCAGGATTTCCACCATAAATAAGGCTTTGAGGTGCATCTTTGATTTCTAATGCGGAACTATGCACTGCTGGAACAAATAAGACTTTAACTTCTCCTTCAAGTAGAGTTATTTCACCTCCAAAATTACCTGTGGTTTCATAACCAAACTGTTTTTCTGGATATCCTCCATACTTAACCATAGCTTTACCTAAATCATATGTAGCAACAAGCTTAGCTCCTGTAGCTTTAGCTATCTCTACAGAGTTGCCAATATGGTCTGCATGGGCATGAGTTAATAAAATGAGGTCAACTTTGCGAAGTTCCTGAAGATGTTTTTTCCCTTCTTTGTTTGCAGGATTAGTGATCCAAGGATCAATCAATAATACATTTCCCTTTGGAGTTTTGATTTTGAAGCTTGCATGTCCATACCATGTTATCTCTGTAGTAGCAAGGCATATTGAGGGAAAAAAGATAGCTAAAAATAATAAGATTAATTTTTTCATTATAATCCCTCCAAATTATAAATTTAATTATAATCAATTATAACAAATGAGAATTTTTAGAAACTCACTCTTTCTTGCCAGATAAGAGTGTTTCCTTCGCAATTCTGTCAAGAATGCCATTGATAAAAGCAGAGCTTTCTTTTGTAGAGTATTTTTTTGCTATTTCTACTGCTTCATTTATAGTTACTTGATAGGGAATATCAGGACGATATAGTATTTCATAAATTGAGAATCTTAAAATATTTCTGTCAATTGCTAATATTCTTTCTATATGCCATTTATCAGCATACTTTTGAATAATTTTATCAATGTTGTCAATATTCTTAATTGTTCCTTCTATTAATTGATTTGCAAAAGATTTTATATCAGGATTTTGTTCTTCTTTATTTCTTTCCCAAAAATTTTCAATCTCTTCCCTTAATAATTCATAGTCACACATTTTTTTAGTGTTTTCATTCATTTCACAGGCATATAAAAATTGCAAGACATACTCTCTTGCTTTTCTTCGTTTCATATTTGAGAAATATATTTTTTAAGAGTTTAGTTGCTCTATCACTCTTGCCATCTCAATGGCTACAATAGCTGCCTCCCAACCCTTATTTCCTGCTTTTGAACCTGCTCTTTCTATTGCCTGTTCAATACTGTCAGCTGTAATTACTCCGAATGACACAGGTATGCCTGTTTCTAAACCAACAAGAGCTATTCCCTTTGATACTTCAGCAGCTATGTAATCAAAATGAGGAGTTGCTCCTCTAATTAAGGTGCCTAGACATACAATTGCATTAAACTTTCCAGATTGAGCCAATTTTTTTGCAATCAATGGAATCTCAAATGAACCAGGAACTTTTACGATTTCAATGTCTTCTTTATTGGCTCCATGCCTTACTAAGGCGTCAATGGCACCTTCCAGAAGTCTTGAAGTAATAAAATCATTGAATCTACTTACAATAATACCAAACCTTAGTCCTTTAGCTTCAAGTTTTCCTTCAATTACTTTCATTTTGTTTCCTCCTCTTTTTATGGATAAAATAATTCAAATCTTCTCATTCTAACATTTATTACAAGAGCAATTCCTATAAAATTAGCAAGAAGTGTTGTACCTCCATAACTCATAAAAGGTAAGGGAACTCCAACTACTGGCATAATTCCAAGAGTCATTCCAATGTTTATAAAAAAGTACAATATAAAAACAGAGGTAAAACCTAAGGATAAAAATTTACCAAAGTTATCCTTAGCAATTGTAGAGGTTTGAAAGCATCTCATGAAAATAATAAAGTAAAGAGTTAAAAGAAATAAACATCCTATAAATCCCCATTCTTCTGCAAAGATGGGAAATATAAAATCAGTATGTCTTTCTGGAAGAAATTTCAAAGGTCCTTGCGTTCCTTCAAGAAAGCCTTTTCCCCAAAATCCTCCCGAGCCTACGGTGATTATTGATTGCATAATATTATAACCAATGCCTTTTGGATCTATGGTGGGATCAATAAAGGCAACTATCCTATTTCTTTGATACTCTCTTAATCCTTCCCATAAAATTTCCCATAGGAAGAATATAGAAATAAATAATATTGAAAGAAAAAGTAGCAATAATCTTATTTGTAGTCCTTTATAGATAATCATTATAAATGTGATTGAAAGAATCAGAAGGGCTGTTCCAAGATCAGGCTGTTTAACAATAAGTAGAAAGGGTATCATGCCAAAAATAAATAGAGTCTTTAGAGTATCTTTTACGGATAAAGGAGAGTTTTTGTTTTCAAGAAATGCCGAGATACTGATTATAAAGATAATTTTAAATATCTCTGAAGGCTGAAATGAAAAAAATCCAAGATTTATCCATCGTTTTGCTCCCATTGCAGTTTTACCAATAAAGAGAACTAAAATAAGAAGTAAAATTCCAACGATATAGAATATTAACCAGAAATTTTTTAGTTTTGCATAATCAAATGTTACAAAGATAAATAAAAATATTACTGCTATCATGAGCCATATTAATTGTTTTACATAAAAGGGAGGCTGTTCTCCTTCATCAAGAGGCGGTCTTGTAGCGCTGTAGATGGTTAAAATTCCGATAATACATATAAAAACAACTATACTAAAAGTAATCCAATCAAAAGAAGTAATCAGTCTTCTGTCAATTTTTAACATTTAACTGCCTTTTTTTAAGAATATATCCTTCAAGAATATTTTTTGCCAAAGGAGCAGCAACAGCTCCTCCACTTCCTCCATGTTCCACAATAACAGCAAATACTATTTCAGGTTTTTCTACCGGAGCGAAACCAATAAACCAAGCATGATGTTCAATATTTTTATATGATATCTTTTCTTTAATTTTTTTGCTAACTACTTGAACTGTTCCTGTTTTTCCTCCAAATTTTATTATATAAGAGCGAGCACCTGCTGCTGTACCGTTTGGTTCGTTTACGACTCCGGAAAGTATATCTTTAATAATCTCAAGATTTTTAGGATTTAGATTTAGATATTCTCTCTGAGGGCTTGTATCCCTAATTATGTATGGAGTAACTTTTATACCTCCGTTTACTAATATAGCCATAATATTTGCCATCTGTAATGGAGTTACCTTAAGAAATCCTTGGCCAATAGAAGTATTGAATGTATCACCTAAAAACCAAGAGGTTTTCTTTATACTTTTTTTCCATTCTTCATTTGGAACCAGTCCTGGCTTTTCTTCTGAACTAAAACCTGTGGGATTTCCTAATCCTAATAAGGTAGCATATTTATATATTTTCCCTATACCAAGAATTCTTCCAAGTTCATAAAAATAGACATCACATGATTCTATTAATGCTCTTGTCAAATTTACAGGACCATGTCCTTCTTTTTTCCAACATCCAAAACTCCATTTTCCAAAGTTTATTCCTCCAGTGCAGTTGACAAGATTTTTTTCAGGAGTTATTAATCCTTCTTCAAGTGCTGCGATTGCTGTAATAATTTTAAACGTTGAACCTGGTGCATATAATCCTTGAATTGCTCTATTAAGCAATGGAGTCCGTGAATTATTTAATAACTCATTCCAGTAATTTTCTGAAATCCCCTCAACAAAAATATTTGGATCAAAAGAGGGAGAGCTTAGTAATGCTAATATTTCTCCTGTATCAGGTTTTAATGCAACAAAGGCTCCAGAGTAACCTTCAAAGGCTTTGTAAGCTGACTCTTGAAGTAATACATCAATTGTTAAGTAGATATCTTCACCTTTTGTGGGAGGAGACTCTTTTATAAGTCTTAATTCTCTCCCAAGAGCATCAACTTCTATGATTTTTTCTCCTGGTACTCCAAAAAGCTTTGTATCAAATGTTTTTTCTAATCCAGTTTGTCCCACTAAAAAATAGGAGGGTAAATTCTTATATTGAGGATTGTTTCTTATTTGTTGTTCTGTAATTTTACCAAGATATCCTATTAGATGAGCTGTTGCAGGACCAAATGGATAGTGTCTTTTTATTTCTGTTTCTATTATCAATCCAGGTATCTCTGAACGTCTTGCTTCAAGCATAGCGATTTCTTTAAATGTTAAATCTTCCTTTATTCTTATAGGCATATAGATGCTTTCAGATTTTCTTTTAAATTTCTTTTGTAACTCTTCCACAGATATATTTAAAATTTTGGCTAAGAGATTTACATCTACTTTATCTGTATATTCTGGAGAAATTAAGGCAGCAAAAGAGGGAATATTTTCAACTAAAGGGATGCCATTTCTGTCATAGATGATTCCGCGTGGAGAAGGTATTTTTATTATTCTTATTCTATTTTGTTCAGCAAGCTTCTTGTACTTTTCTGTATTTAGTATCTGAAGTTGCCAAAGTCTTAGTAAAATTATGATAAAAATTAAACAAACTACTGATACAAATATGTAGTCCTTAATTTTCATGGCTTTTTCCAGCTTAAGATTAAACCAAATGGAATATTTACAAGTGCCTTTATTAAAGATGTCTTAAGAAGCATAGCATATCCTACACTAATATTAAAAAAATATATCATAATGAAACTGTAGATAAGTTCATCTATCATAGTAAAAAGGCAGATAATAACGGCTTTGAATAGTTCTGTCCAATGAAAAAAAAGTTGTTTGATTAACAGAATTAATAAATAACCAGTGATGGTTTTGGATATAATTGAAGGACCAATTATACCTTGAAATAAGTCTTCTACCAATCCAATTATAAGAAAAAATAAAATAGGTAAAAGCTCAGAGGGTGCAATTTTTTTTTGTTCTATATCGGGGAAAAAATAGTGTATGACAAAGAGAAATATCAATAGAAATGAAAAATTAAGGGTTATTCCATCAATTGTGATGAGTTGTTCAAGCAAAAAAGCAAAAGATGCAAGAATAAACCATTTAATGACTAAGTTCATATCAAGTTTTTAACTATTGCTACTTCTTCAATTTTTGTTTCTGATTGATAGGGTAGAACTTCTATATGTTGAAAAAAGCCTTTTTTTCTTTCAATCTTTTTTACTACCCCAACTTTAATACCTTCTGGAAAAATTCCATCTGTTCCTGATGTTATTAGTATATCTCCCACTGCTACATCTTCTTCTAAGGGAATATACTTTAAAACACATATATTTGTTCCTGTTCCACTTACTACTCCTTCAACCCTTGTCCTTTCTACTCTTACAGAAACAGAAAAATTAGGATCAGTCAATGATAGCACTTCTGAAAAGTTTGCCGAGGTAAATATGATTTTTCCTGCTAATCCATTCAAGGTGATAACGGGCATTCCTACTTTTACTCCCTGTTCAAGTCCTTTATCTATCCAAAAAGTTTTAAAGAATTTATTTGAACCCACTCTTATCACCTTTGCTATGCTTACAACTTCTTTTCTTTTTTCCTTGAGATTTAGCAAGCTCTTTAATCTTTTGTTTTCTTCAATAAGTTCATGATAAGATTTTTGTTGAAGCAGCATTTGATATAACTGTTCTTTCAAATGCCTATTTTCTTCTCTTAATTTTAATGTCTCATAGAAGAAGTTTTTCATGTATTGGAAAGGTGATATTACGATTGAAATATCAAGCTTATTAAAGTTTAGAAATCCTTTTGATTGATAACTTATAAGCAAAAAACCGATTAAGCATATGCCAACTATGATGAAGAGATTTGCTCTTTTTGTCATCAGTTAACATTAATAGAGATTCTTTTAAGTAAATCAAGTTTATCAAGCATGGCACCACATCCCTTAACAACTGCTCTGAGGGGATCATCGGGGATTATTACGGGAACTCCTGTGTGTTCTCTTATAAGAATATCAAGGCCTCTTAATAAGGCACCACCTCCAGCTAATACAATTCCTTTGTCTGCTATATCAGAGGCAAGTTCCGGAGGAGTATTTTCTAAAGTTACCTTTATTGTTTCCAGGATAATTGAAACAGGCTCTTGTAAAGCCTCTCTGATTTCCTCTTCAGTAATATTTATTGCTTTAGGTATTCCAGTTATCAAATCTCTTCCTTTAATCTCCATTGTTCTGTTAGAGTTTAGGGGATAAGCGCTTCCGATATTTATTTTTATTAGTTCAGCAGTTCTTTCTCCTATCATAAGATTGTATTTCCTTTTTATATAAGCTATTATTGCTTCATCCATTTTGTCTCCACCAACCTTTACAGCCTTTGAGCAAACTATACCATCAAGAGAAATTACAGCAACATCTGTGGTGCCACCACCTATATCAACTATCATGTTTCCTGAAGGCTCTCCAACAGGAAGTCCTACTCCTATTGCTGCAGCCATAGGTTCTTCTATAAGGTATACTTCTCGTGCTCCTGAAGCAATTGCTGCATCTTTAACAGCTCTTTGTTCAACTTGGGTGATTCCAGAAGGCACACCAATTATAATTCTTGGAGAAATAAAACATTTTCTATTATGAGCTTTTGTAATAAAGTATTTAAGCATCTCTCCAGTGGCATCAAAATCAGCTATAACTCCATCTTTGAGAGGCTTTATTGTTATAATGTTAGCTGGAGTTTTTCCCATCATCTCTTTTGCTTCACTACCAACAGCAATAACTTTTTTGTTGTCTCTTCTTACTACAACAACTGAAGGTTCATCACATACAATTCCTTTGCCTTTTACATAAACCAATGTATTTGCTGTCCCTAAGTCAATAGCAAGGTCATTAGAAAATTTTCCGATTATTTTTTCAAGAAACACCCTTTCCTCCTTGTTAGAGTTGATTTTAAATTATTTTAAAATATTTTGGATTTATTCTTCTATTACTGAGGTTTTTGCTAAATAATCACCTAATCTTTTACTTTCAGAATCGCCTATCATAATAATGAACTCAAAGAGGAAGATTATGAGACAGATTAACCAACCAATTACTGGTATCGATAAAAAAAATAGTGAAAAAGCTAATGATAAATTTCTGATTATTGAGTCTCTAAAATCTGCATTTTTTTGTCTTTCAATATTAATAACTCTCAGTCGCAAAAGCTTTTTCCCTATGCTACAACCTTTAAATAAACCGTCACTTATTAATAGATAAAAAATTCCTAAGAATATTCCTACTTCACGGAATATTTTCCAAAGAATTAGCACAACTATTAAGTCTATAAATTTGGCGATTGTTCTTAAAAAAACAATGTTATTAGTCATTTTTATTGTTTCATTATTATTTTAAATATTCCGTAACACATATTAGCACTTGCCTCTTTTTTGTATAAACAATTATGATAGGATACAATAAAATTTATTGATAAAGCAAAACATTAATAGAAATTACATCAGGAGGGTAAAATGGGTAATAAAATTTTAAGAAGTATGTTGGTACTGAGTTTTTTTATTTTTTCATTACTTTATTGTACAACATGGGCTTATGGAGAAATTATTGCTAAACCAGGAAATTTTGATCATTTCCAGATTCATGCCCCAGATGTACTAATAGCGGGTAATGAATATAAAATAGTTATCTATGCTGTAGATCGTTTTGGAAACCCTGTTAGTATGCCTTCAGATAGCGTTAAAGAATATAAATTAACTGTAAGGGGCTCAGCTGTAGTGTCTCCCTCTAAGTTTAAGTCTAATGAAATAACTCAATCAGGTTTAATAATCAATTTTAAAGATGAAAAGGCAGAAGAGGTTGTATTAGTCCTTTATGAGATTAATAGTCCCTTTCCGGTAGTTGAAAAAAAAATAAAAATTTTACCAGCAGAGATATCTGGGCTTAATATAAAGGTTCCTCCTACAGTAAGAGTAGGAAATGAGTTTGAAGTATTGATTTCAGGATATGATCGTTTTGGTAATAACGTATGTAAAGACTTTAATCCAAAAGAGTTAAATCTATTTTTTAAAGGTGAAGTTTCTCCTCAAATAAAGGACATTCAGTATTTTTCAGACAGTTGCCTTGTTAAGGTTAAACTTTTTTCGGAAAAAATAGGAGTTTTTCATATTGAAGCAGATTTATTGGATAAAAAAGTAACTGGCAAAAGTAACAGAGTAGAAGTTCTAAATGGTACAGTTAATTCTTTTATTATTAATGCACCTGAAGAAGCAGTGGTAGATGAACCTTTTGAGATAACAATACTGGCAATTGATAAGTTTAATAACTTTGTTAAAGATTTTGCTGCTCAAAGAGAAAAAATAGTTATAGAAGCACAGGGTAAAGGTTATATCTTTCCATCAGAGTTGACATCTTATGCTTTTTCAGAAGGAAAGGCAAGATTAACTATTCGTTATGATAAACCAGAGGAGATTAGAATAGTGGCTAAGCTTGCTAGTAATAATGCAGTTAGAGGAGAAAGCAATCCTATAAAGATTGTTCCACCAAAGGTAAAAAGATTTGAAGTAATTTCACCTGATACAATTATTGCAGGGCAGAAATTTAAGGTAAAAATTATAGCATATAATCATCTTGACAAGCTCATGTCAAACTATAATCTTTATGGTAACACAGTAGTTTTAAAGTCATCTGGATCAGGTACGCTTACTCCAAATAGAGTTCCACCATCAGAGTTTGTAAACGGTATTGCCACTGTTGAGTTAATGTATGATAAGGCAGAGAAGTTTGAAATTTTTGCAACAGTGGAAGAAAAAGAAGTTCCTTCTAAAGAAGTCAAAATTATTGAAGAGCAAAAAGTTGAAAAACCAAAGAAGAAAGTAGTCAGAAAGAAAGACTCAAAGGAAGTTAAGAGCAAAAAAAAAGGTTCATTCGCGAAAGCTCAAACCTTAGAACTTAAAAATGTTTCAATTGTTGAAACAAAGAATGCTTCTACATTGACTCTTTTTATTCCTAACATAGATAAACATGGCGGCTATCATCCAATAACAAAAAAAGCAGGCAGTAGTATGTCGGTTATACTTGAGGTTTATCCTGTCAAAAATAAATTAGAGACACCTTTAAAGATTGACTCAGAATTTATAAAAGATGTTTCTGTATCTGAAGAACAAAATAAGGTGGTATTAAATATAACCCTAAAAAGACCTCTAAAATATCGTGTAGTAAAGAAAAAAGATGAACTTCTCATAGAGTTCAGGAGAAGTTAATGGGTTTTTTTGATAAGCTTAAAGAAAAACTAATAAAGACAAAGCAAAACATTATTGAAAAAATAGAGGCTGTAATCCCTGTAGGAGCTAAAATAGATGAATCAACAATAGAAGAGATTGAAGAGATTCTTATTTCCTCAGATGTAGGAGTTAAGGCAACAGAGGAGATAATAGGTGTACTGAGAAAGAAAGTTAGAGAAAATGGCATTAAGGATTTTTCAGCTCTTAAATTAGCTCTAAAAGAGGAGCTTATTAACCTACTTAAAAATAATAATTCTTTGAACTTGAGCAATACTCCTTCAGTTATTCTTGTTGTAGGAGTAAATGGAGTTGGTAAGACTACTACGATAGGCAAATTAGGTTATAAATTTATTAATGAAGGTAAGAGTGTTGTTTTTGCAGCCTCAGATACTTTTAGAGCTGCAGCCATAGAACAGCTTGAGATATGGGCAAAGAAGGTAGGAGCAGATATTATAAAACATAAAAGTGGTGCGGATCCAGCAGCTGTAGCTTTTGATGCATTAGAACATGCTAAGGCAAAAAATAAAGATATAGTAATAATAGATACAGCAGGAAGACTTCATACCAAAGCTCATCTTATGGAAGAATTAAAAAAGATTGATAGAGTTATAAAAAAATCGATTCCAGATGCTCCCCATGAAACTTTGCTTATCTTGGATGCTACGACAGGACAGAATGCTGTAAGACAAGCTTCTTTATTTAATGAAGCTGTTAAACTTACAGGCGTAGTTGTTACAAAGCTTGACGGAACAGCAAAGGGTGGTATAGTTTTTAGTATAAAAAAAGAGATAGGAATTCCTATAAAACTAATTGGTATAGGTGAAGGAGTTGACGATCTAAAAGAGTTTAATCCTACAGAGTTTGTTAATGCTTTATTTGATTAGATTTTGGAGAATGATTGCGGGGAGAGGATTTGAACCTCTGACCTTCGGGTTATGAGCCCGACGAGCTACCTGACTGCTCCACCCCGCGATAAATTTAATATAAACAAAATTTTGAAAAATTGTCAAATCTTATAATAAAATGGTGGAAAGCTATGAAAATTGTAATTGCATCAAGAAACGCTAAAAAAATAGAGGAATTAAAACGAATTTTAGAGGGAATTGAAATTAATCTTCTTTCTATTAATGATTTTCCAGAACTTGAGGAAGTAGAAGAAGATGGACTTACTTTTGAGGAAAATGCGCTGAAAAAGGCAAGATATGTTTGTCAAAAAACTGGATTACCTGCCTTTTCTGATGATTCAGGCTTAGAAGTAGAGGCATTGGGAGGCAAACCCGGGGTTAGGTCGGCAAGATATGCGGGAGAGAGAGCAACTGATGAGGATAACATAAAGAAACTTTTGAAAGACTTAGAAGGAGTTCCCTTAGAAAAAAGAAATGCAAGATTTGTATGTTGTATTGCGTTGGTTTTTCCAGATGGCCAGGAATATATCTTCTGGGGTTATGTAAAGGGTAAAATTACAGAGTCTCCCAGAGGCAATTATGGTTTTGGATATGATCCTGTATTCATACCTGAAGGATTTCAAAAGACATTTGCTGAAATGGAACCACACGAGAAAGACAAGATAAGCCATAGAAGAGAGGCTCTCAATAAATTGAAAGATTTTTTAATAAAGTTAGGACCCCCTTATAAGCAAAATTTATTATAAAATTATAAAAATTAAGTTGCTTTTTAAATCACAATAGGTTAAATTATAAACCAAAAGTTTAATATCTTAACCTCGAGGAGGCAGCAAATGAAATTAGTATTCTTAGGTGCTCCGGGGGCGGGGAAGGGAACTCAAGCTAAAAGACTGGTAGAAAAATATGGTATTCCTCAGATATCAACAGGTGATCTTCTTAGAGCAGCAGTTGCCGAAGGAACTCCACTTGGCAAAGAAGCTAAGGCATATATGGACAGAGGAGAGCTTGTTCCTGATAGTGTAGTTCTTGGAATGGTTAAGGAAAGACTTTCTCAGGATGATTGTAAAAAAGGTTTCATTCTTGATGGATTTCCAAGAAATGTTGCTCAAGCAGAAGCTCTTGATAAAATGCTATCTGAGATGAATATGCCATTAGATTTAGCACTAAATCTTGATGTTCCCTTTGATGATCTTATGAAAAGGCTTACAGGAAGAAGAACATGTAAATCCTGTGGACAGATGTATAATATTTATTACTCTCCATCAAAGGTTGAGGGAAAGTGTGATAAGTGTGGAGGTGAACTTTTTCAGAGAGATGATGATAAAGAAGAGACTATTAGAAAAAGACTTGAAGTATATAGAGCTCAAACAGAGCCTTTAATTGATTATTATTCAAGAAAAGGAATCCTTAAGAGTGTTTCAGGCACAGGTAGTATAGATGAAATCTTTAACAGTATTTGTACAATTTTAGAAAAAAAAGCAAACTAAAGGAGGGAAATGTATGCCAGATGTAAGAATTAAAACATTACCACCTCCACATGGTGGAAAGCTTGTTGAAAGAGTTGTTCGTGATCCACAGATGGCAAGAAAACTAATGGAAAAATGCTCTGCAGTTTATGACATTAAACCCACTCTCTTTAAAGGTAATCCTGTAAGAAATGTGTACAGAGAAATTATGTCAGTATGTTATGGATTCTTTAGTCCTGTTGAGGGTTCTATGACAAAGGCTGAGCTTGAAAGTGTACTTGAACGTAGAAGACTTTTAAGTGGGTGGGTTTTTCCATATCCAATTCTATTTGATGTTTCAGAGGAAGATTTCAAAAAGCTTGGCGTAGGACCAGGTGATTGGCTTTTACTTAGATTAAAGGGTCAACCTTTTGCTATTCTTGAGATAGAAGAGGTATATGAAATAACTCCAGGCGATGTGGCAGTTAGAACATTTGGCACTCCAGATAAAAATCCTGAGGTTGTTAGGGTTCCATTTGATCAAAAACACACTGGATATAATATTTACTGTTCATTAAATCCAATTATTTTAGCAGGTAAGTATACAATTATAAATGAGCCAAAGATAAGACCACCATTTGATAGATTTTGGTATCCACCTAAGAGAGCAAGAGAGGAGTTTGAAAGGAGAGGATGGACAACAGTAATTGCTCATCAGACAAGAAATGTTCCTCATACTGGACATGAAGCATTAATGAAAAATGCAGCCTATATTGGAGATATAAAACCCTGTGACGGTATTGTAGTTAATGCGATTATTGGTGCAAAGAGAATTGGAGACTTCCCAGATGAGGCAATTGTTGAAGGACATGAGATGCTTCATCTGGCTGGATATATAAAACCAGAGCGTCATCTTGTAACTATTACACTTTGGGATATGAGATATGGAAATCCAATTGAGTCACTTCTTCATGCAGTAATTAGACAGAACATGGGTATTTCCTTCCATATGTTTGGAAGGGATCATGCAGCACTTGGTGAGTACTACGATATCTATGCAACCCAGATACTTTGGTCTAAGGGAATTCCAAGCTTTGGTTTTGAAGCTCCACCCTATGAGGTAGATGGTGGTTTCTATATAAGGCCTCAAAATATTGCTGAATTTTGGTATTGTCCAAAATGTTTAGAGTTTGCATACTCTGATAACTGCAATCATAAAGGAATATACTCAAGATACTCTGGTAGCTTTATAAGAGGATTAATAAATGAGGGTGTAACACCACCACCACAGATTTATAGACCTGAAGTTTATAAAGTAGTTGTAAAATGGTGGAAAGAGTTTGGTTATCCATTTAATAATGAAAAATACTTGAAAGAGAGAGAAGAAAAATTAGAGGTTGATATGCCTCATATGGAATTACCAGCTCACTTAAAAAAATAGAGGAGGTGAATAATGGCTAAATTTTTCGGAGTTGTACTTGATGAAACAAGGCTTAAGGAGATAAAAGGAACTCCTCTTGAGGAGAAAGTAGAGCCTATCTTCGGTGGAGCATTAAAGAGATTGGTTATAGAAGTTCCTGATGAGCTTGGTCAAAAGGTAATTGATCAATTCACAAAGGCAAGATTTGATGCAAGAGGATTTATTGAGGAAACACCTGCAGCATTTAAAAGACTTGTATTTAAAAAGATCGTAGAAAAAAAGTCCCTTGGTCCTGAGGTAATAGAAGCTGCCATAGAGGAGATTCCTTCTATTAAGGATCAAATTGAAAAAGAAGACAGAGAGCTTCCAGTTCCAGATATTGATATTAGTGATATACTTGAGTTACAAAAAAATCCAGTACAAAAGCCAGCATAACAAAAAATAAAAAAGGAGGTTAAAACTATGCCAAGCTTTGTAATTACTGAAAAGTGTGATGGATGCAAAGCACAAGACAAAACAGCATGTCAGTACATATGTCCTAACGACCTCATGACATTGGACAGAGAAAAGATGAAGGCTTATAATCAAGAGCCAGAGCAGTGTTGGGAATGTTATAACTGTGTGAAAATATGTCCACAACAAGCAATTGAGGTAAGAGGTTATCAAGATTTCTGTCCACTTGGTGCAAGTGTTATCCCAATGAGAGGACAGGATTCAATAATGTGGACAATTAAATTCAGAAATGGTGCAATTAAGAGATTCAAATTCCCAATAAGAACAACACCTGAGGGTTATTGGAAAGCAGAAAATATTTATGAGGGATTACCTGAGCCTGATTATTCAAAAATTAAAAGTCCTGGTTTCTTTAATTATGAAGCAAGAAAAGAGTAAAAACTAAACAAGGAGGTATAAGATGGAAAAAGAGACCTGCACATTTTCATATTGTCAGAGACCAGAAGTAACAGAGGTAGATACTGATCTTCTTATAATTGGTGGTGGTATGGCTGGTTGTGGAGCTGCATATGAAGGTTCAAGATGGGCAACACCAAAAGGACTTAGAGTAACATTGGTTGACAAAGCAGCAGTGGACCGTTCTGGTGCTGTTGCAATGGGTCTTAGTGCTATTAACACCTATATTGGTGAGAATAAGGTTGAGGACTATGTAAGATATGTCCGTGCAGACCTTATGGGAATTATTCGTGAAGACCTTGTCTATGACCTTGGAAGGCATGTTGATAACTCAGTTCACATGTTTGAGGAATGGGGCCTTCCTATCTGGAAAAAAGGTGCAGATGGTTGGTCAAGGGATGGCTTTCAGGCAAGAGAAGAGGGAATTCCTTCATTAAAAGATGGTGGAACTCCTTGTCGTTCAGGTAAATGGCAAATAATGATAAATGGTGAGTCCTATAAGGTTATTGTTGCAGAGGCAGCAAAAGCAGCTCTTGAATATAACAGAAAAGCAACAGGACAGGCTCAGAACCTCTTTGAAAGAGTATTTATAACAAAACTTGTTAGAGATGCAAATGATCCAAAGAGAATGGCCGGTGCAATCGGCTTTAGCGTAAGAGAGAATAAGGTTTATCTCTTCAAAGCAAAGGCAATTCTTGTTGCATGCGGTGGAGCTGTTAATGTATTCAGACCAAGATCAACAAAAGAAGGTATGGGTAGAGCTTGGTATCCAGTTTGGAACTCTGGTTCAGGATACTATCTTGGAATGACTGCTGGAGCAGAGATGACAATGATGGAAAACAGATTTGTTCCAGCAAGATTTAAAGATGGATATGGACCAGTTGGTGCATGGTTCTTATTCTTCAAAGCAAAAGCCACAAATGCTCTTGGCGAAGACTATTGCTCAAAAGATACACCAGAGTTTAAGGATGCAGTTCAGAAATATGGAAAATGGGCAGAGGCTCTTGGAACTGCAATAAGAAACCATCTTATGATGCAAACCATGAAGCAGGGTAAGGGTCCTGTTCTAATGAATACACACACTGCAATGCAAGAACTTGCAAAGCAGATGGATGCCAAGAGATTTAAACACCTTGAAGCAGAAGCTTGGGAAGACTTCCTTGACATGTGTATTGGTCAGGCAGGTCTCTGGGCAGCATATAATATTGAGCCAGATAAGGTTCCATCAGAGATTATGCCAACAGAGCCTTATCTGCTTGGTTCCCATGCTGGTTGTGCAGGATTCTGGGTAAGTGGACCTGGAGACATTCCTGGAGCACCATCTGAGTGGTTCTGGGGTTACAACAGAATGGGAACTGTCCCTGGTCTTTTCTTTGCTGGTGACGTAGTTGGTGCCTCAGGACATAAGTTCTCTTCAGGTTCTCATGCTGAAGGAAGAATTGCTGCAAAAGCTGCTATTGCCTTTATACTTGACAATGCTGGATATACTCCAACCATTGGAGAGGACATTAATGCTCTTGTAGCAGAAATGTATCTCCCATTTGAGATATACGAGAAGTATAAGACTTACTCCACTGATCCAAAGGTCAATCCATACTACATTAAACCTGATATGTATCAGGCAAGACTTATGAAGATTGCTGATGAGTACTTCGGTGGAATTGGAACATGGTACATGACCTCTAAGACCATGATTGAAGAAGGACTCAAAAAGCTTCAGTTCCTCAAAGAGGATGCTAATAGGCTTGCAGCTTCTAATCTTCACGAGCTTCTCCGTTGCTGGGAAAACTATCACAGAACTCTTGCCCTTGAGGCTCATGCAAGACATATCCTCTTTAGAGAAGAGTCTCGTTATCCTGGTTATTACTACAGAGGTGACTTTGACTTTGTTGACGATACCAACTGGCGTTGTTTTGTCAACTCAGTCTATGATCCAGCAACAGATACATTTACTCTTAAGAAAGTCCCATACGTACAAATTATTCCTGACTAATATGAGAGGAAAAAAGGGAGGGATAAAATTCCCTCCCTTTATCTTCTTTTTAGTTTTTAATTTTAAATTAAAAATTCGTAATGCAGCGGAAGGCTGTATTACGAATTTTTATGTTTAAGATAATTCAATAAAGGAGGCTCAGAATGCATCATAATGGTAGCTCACGAATCTTAGTCATTGGTGGGGGATTTAGTGGGTTGACTGCTGCTGTTGAAGCTGCCGAGACAGGTTCAGAAGTAATAATTGTTGAGAGAAATCCCTATCTCGGTGGAAGAGTTGCTCAGCTAAATAAATATTTTCCTAAAATCTGCCCACCACTATGCGGTCTTGAGATAAACTATCGCCGTATTAAAGTAAATCCACAAGTAAAGTTTTATACAATGGCTCAGGTTGAGTCAATTTCAGGTGCACCAGGCGACTATAATGTAAAAATAAAGATCAATCCAAGATATGTAAATGAAAACTGTACTGCTTGTAATGCCTGCGCTGAAGTATGTCCTGCCGAGAGAGATAATGATTTTAACTTTGGGCTCAATAAAACAAAAGCAATTTATTTGCCTTTTGAACAGTCTTTCCCATTGATATATGTAATAGACAGACAGGCTTGTCCAAAAGACTGTCCTGCACCTTGTGTTGAAGCTTGTAAATACAATGCAATTGATTTAAATATGCAGAGTAAAACCGTAGAAGTTAAAGTAGACTCAATTGTTGTGGCAACAGGTTGGAAACCCTATGATGCAGCAAAAATAGAGAATTTAGGATTTGGTAAAGTTAAAAATGTAATTACAAATATGATGTTTGAAAGACTTGCATCTAAGAATGGTCCCACAGGAGGACAAATTTTAAGACCCTCTGATGGTAAACCTGTTGAAAAAATTGCTTTTGTTCAGTGTGCTGGTAGCA
Organism: Thermodesulfovibrio sp.; assembly: GCA_025060075.1. GTDB lineage: Bacteria > Nitrospirota > Thermodesulfovibrionia > Thermodesulfovibrionales > Thermodesulfovibrionaceae > Thermodesulfovibrio. The sequence continues at coordinate 5,054 of JANXCZ010000001.1, read as the reverse complement.
GAGATGAAAATCATCTACCTTTTTGTTCGTATATTTGTTGTCTTGCCTCTTTAAAACATATTCTTTACTTAAAAGAGCAAAATCCTGATGCCGAAGCTTATATATATTACATTGATATAAGAACACCAGGTAGATATGAGAAATTTTTCAACCAAGTAAAAGATCAAGGTGGAGTCAATTTAATTAAGGGTAAAGTAGCGGCTATTGAACAAGATTCAGAATCAGATGATGTTATAGTTACAGTAGAGGATATGATTAATATGCAAAAGATAAAACAAAAAGTAGATATGGTTGTGCTTGCCACAGGAATGCAGCCAGAGGGCTTAGAGTTTAAGGTTCCAGGAATTCAATATGCTATAGAAGGTTTTGTAATTGATTCCGATGGTATCTATGCTGCAGGATGCGCAAAAAGCCCTATGGATGTGGCAGGATGCGGAAAAGATTCAACAGGCGCAGCCCTTAAGGCAATTCAGATTGGTATAAGGAGGTAAAGCTATGCAAAAGAAAATAGGACTTTATATCTGTAAAGGCTGCGGTATAGGGGATGTAATCAATACTGAAAAAATTGCCAATATAGCGAAGAATGCCCTTAGAGTTCCTGTTGTAGCAGTCAGTGATATACTTTGTAGTAATGAGGGTGTAGAGTTAATAAAGAAAGATATTGCTGAACAAGGAGTAAATAGCATAGTTATTGCAGGATGTTCTCCAAGAGTAAAAACCTATGAGTTTTCATTCCCAGGTTGTTTTGTTGAACGAGTTCCTCTAAGGGAACTTGCTGTATGGACAATTGAGGCTGATGATGAAAAACAGTTAGCAGCAGAAGACTATGTTAAATTGGGTGTTGTTAAAGCTCAAAAAGGAGAAGTACCTGAGCCATATATCATAGATATAAATAAGACAATCCTTGTAGTTGGTGGTGGTATTTCAGGTATGACAGCTGCATTGGAGGCAGCTAAATCTGGGTATGATGTGGTTCTTGTAGAAAAGGAAGCCGAACTTGGTGGTTTTGCAAGAAAGCTTTATAAAAGAGTACCTACAGATGATTACTCAAAAGGAGTTCTAGCAGATGTAAATCTTGACTCAATTATTAATGAAGTGACATCAAATCCAAAGATTAAAGTTTATACATCTTCAAAAATTGAAAGAATAGATGGACAGCCTGGTGATTTTGATGTAACAATTGCAAAGAATGGCTCTACTGAGACAATAAAAATTGGTGCAATTATTCAAGCAACAGGCTGGAAACCGTATGATCCTAAGAAGCTTACCAAAAAATACGGTTATGGTAAGTTTAAAGATGTAGTTACAAATTTTGAGTTTGAGGAAATTGCGAAGAAATACAACGGCGTTATTAAAAGACCATCGGATGAGAAAAAAGTAAAATCTGTTTTATTTATCCAGTGTGCAGGACAAAGAGATCCGGAACACTTACCTTATTGTTCAGCTATGTGTTGTGTGACTTCACTTAAGCAGGCAAGATATGTAACTGATGGAAACCCTGATGCCTCTGCAATCATTATTTACAAGGATATGAGAACTCCAGGTAAATTAGAGTATTACTACAAAGAAGCACAGAATACTCCGGGCGTAATGCTTGCAAAAGGTGAAGTAACAGGAATAAGAGAAGAATATGATAAACTTATCGTTACAGTTAAAGATTCCTTATTTGGTGAGCAACAAGTTGAAATAGAAACAGAAATGGTTGTTCTTGCTACAGGAATGGTTCCAACTACAAAAGAGCCTTTAGATTATCTTATAGGACTTGCTGAGGCAGCAGCAAAGGGAGATGAGGAAAAGGCAAAATATATTGAAAAAACAAAGAAACCAGAGTTTATTCTTAATCTTGGATATCGTCAGGGGCCTGAACTTCCTTTCTTAGAGGGTGGTTTTGGTTTTGTTGACTCTAACTTTATCTGTTTCCAGTATGAAACAAGAAGAACAGGTATATATGCAATAGGACCTGTGCGTCAGCCTATGAATATGACAGAAGCACAAGAAGATGCTCGTGGAGCTGCCTTAAAAGCAATCCAGTGTATTGAACATGTTGCAAAAGGAATAGCGGTTCATCCAAGAGCATGGGATACATCATTCCCAGAGCCAAACCTTACAAAGTGTACAGCCTGTAAGCGTTGTACAGAGGAATGTCCCTTTGGTGCAATTGATGAGGATGAAAAAGGTATACCATTTTATAAACCTAACAGATGTCGTAGATGTGGAACATGTATGGGTGCATGTCCAGAAAGGATTGTATCTTTCAAGGACTACAGCGTTGACATGCTTGGCACAATGATGAAGAGTGTTTCTGTTCCCAGTGAGGACGACAGACCACGTATAATAGTTCTTTGTTGTGAAAACGATGCTTTTCCTGCAATAGAAACTGCAGCTCTTAATAGACTTAAACTTGATCCTGCTGTAAGATTTATCCAGATGAGATGTCTTGGTTCAATGAATCTCGTCTGGATTGCTGATGCTTTATCAAGAGGAGTTGATGGAATGCTTCTTTTAGGTTGTAAGTTTGGTGAAAACTATCAATGCCACTTTGCAAAAGGTAGTGAGCTTGCAAAATATAGACTTGGTAAAGTTCAGGAAACACTGGATAGGTTGCAGCTTGAAGCAGATAGAGTTCAGATGTATGAAGTGGCTATTGATGAATACTGGAGAATACCTCAAATAATTAATGAGTTTATGGATAAAATCAGACAAATTGGTCCTAATCCATTTAAGGGCTTCTAAGGAGGGAAGAGATGGACAAACCATTAAAACCAGATTTACAGTTTGCAAGGGAAATTATAAAAGCAGGTGGAGAATCGCTAAAAAAATGTTATCAGTGTTCTACATGCACGGTTGTTTGCAATCTCTCGCCAGATGACAAACCATTTCCAAGAAAAGAGATGCTTTATGCCCAATGGGGTCTTAAAGAAAAACTTTTTAAAAATCCGGACATATGGCTTTGCCATCACTGTGGTGACTGCACAGCTTACTGTCCAAGAGGAGCAAAACCTGGTGAGGTATTAGGAGCAGTTAGAAATCTTATGATAAGAAACTATTCTCCACCGAGCTTTCTTGCGAGATGGGTAGCTGATCCTAAGTATTTAGTTTTACTATTTTTATTTCCTATTTTATTGTTTCTTGGTGAACTATACTTGCTTGGATACTTTACAGGTACTGAAATTCCAAGAGGACCAAATGGTGAAATTGCCTATTCAAAATTTTTACCTGCTGTTCCATGGATTGATGTTCCATTTATGGCTGCAGCAGCTTTTGCAGTGATATGTTTTTACCTGGGAGCTAAAAAATACTGGCTTGACTTAACTGAAGGTGTAGAGCTTAAGAGAAAAGACATCTATAACTGTATATATGAAACAATTAAGGATATTCTGTTACATAGAAAATTTCAACTATGTAGTCTAAATAAGGGAAGAACAACAGGGCATTTACTCGTTCTTTATGCTTTCATTGGTTTAACTATTACAACCAGTATTGCGGCCTTTTATGAATGGGTATTGAAGTGGTACTCTCCTTATCCTCAAACAAATATTGTAAAAATAATTGGAAATATTAGCGGTATTGCTCTGATTATTGGAATGTTGTATATAATTGCTAATAGATCAAAAAATGCAGTAAAGCAAGGAATTGGTAGCTACTTTGATTGGTTCCTTATAGTGGTAATTTTGGGTGTTGGTATAACTGGATTTATGGCTGAGATTCTTAGACTTGCAGATGCAGGTGTATTCGCATATGCTTCTTATGTTACTCATCTTGTTTTTGTATTTGTTCTTTTTACTTATGCCCCTCATTCAAAGATGGCACATATGGTTTATAGAGCAACAGCGATGGTATTTGCAAAGACGGTAATGAGACAAGAAAGTATTAAACAGAAAGAAGCGGCTTGATTTAATTTAAAAACTCTTAAGGGCGGATTATAAAATCCGCCCTTTTATATTTCAACATAAATTTCTTCTTTACTTATTGGTCCAAGAATTGTTATGGAGAATTTCTTATCTTTTAAGAGGGAAGCTAAGTGTTGGACTTCTCTAAAAGAGACTCCTTTTATTTGTTTTATTTGGTCTTTAATACTAACTAAATCTCCGAGATATAGTTCTTGATATGCTAAGTTATGCATAATTGAACTTGGAGATTCAGAAGAAAAAAGAATTTGAGATATAATTTGAGTTTTTGCTCTTTCTATTTCATCATTTTTCAAATCTTCAGGGATTCGTTTTATTATTTTAAAGATGATTTCAATTATTTTATTTATCTTGTCGTGATCACAAGCAGTATAAATACCAAATACGCCTGTATCATGATAAAAAGAAGTAAAGGAGTAGATATTATATACCCATCCTCTTTCTTCTCTTATTTCTTGAAACAATCTTGAACTGACACTTCCTCCTATTATACAGTTAAGTATAGTTAAAGCATTTCTGTAAGGACTTTTAAATGGAAAGGTATCAACTCCCATACATAAATGGATTTCATTTAAATCTTTCTCGTGGATTTTAATACCAGGAGAAAAACTATAGCTATTAATTGTGGGAGATTTGTTAGAGGTTTTAATGTTGATATTTTTTTCAAGATATTTAATTAAACTCTTTTCTTCAAAATTTCCAGCACAACTTATTATGCAGTTGTTTATTCCATAAAAACTGTTGTAACAATCAATTATGTCTTGTCTGGTTATTTTTAATACTGTAGATTCCTTTCCAAGAATTGGTTGTCCTAATCCATTAGGAAATGAGTTTTCCATAAATAGATCATGAATTAGTTCATCTGGTGTATCATTTACCGTTCTTATTTCATCAAGTATAACTGAACGTTCTTTTTCTATTTCTTGTTCAGGAAAAAGAGGATTTGAATAAATATCTCCAATTATTTCTAAAGCTTTACATATGGAAGTATTTAAAACTTTTATATATAATGCTGTAAACTCTCTTGAAGTAAAGGCATTTATATCTCCACCAATACTGTCAATCTCAAAAGATATCTGTCGAGCGTTTCTTTTGGGTGTTCCCTGAAAAAAGAGATGTTCTATAAAATGAGATAATCCATTTTTT
>JANXCZ010000090.1 GCA_025060075.1 Thermodesulfovibrio sp. | reverse complement strand
TGAAATACTTTATAAATCTCTTTTTCTCCTAATCCAGCACCTTTTAGTATTTTTATGGCAAAATCCTTTGAGATAAAATCTCCTGGAGAATGACTATCAGTATTAATAACAAGTTTGGTTCCATATTTTGTAGCTAAATGGGCAACATGTCCATTGCTTAGACTGTGTCCTTTTCTTGATGTAATCTCAAGATATATGTTTCTATTTGACGCCTCTAATACTTCCTCTTCAGTTATTAAACCAGGATGGGCAAGAATATCAATATCAGACTCTAAAGCCTTTTTATTTGTTCCTTCTTTAACAGGTTCAACTAATGTTTCACCATGGACAACAATAATTTTTGCACCAAGTTTACGAGCTTCCTTTGCAAGGTCTGGAATTGTCTCTGGCGGAACATGAGTAATCTCTATCCCTGGAAGTAAAACTATATCGGTAAAGGGTTGAATTTTTTTCATAAATTCAACTATTCTTGGAATAATAAGATCAATGTTTGATTGATCAGCATGGTCAGTTATTGCAAGAGCTTTATATCCAATTGCTTGAGCTCTTCTTATTATCTCTGCAGGAATTAGCTCTCCATCACTGAAAACACTGTGAATATGAAAGTCAATCATTTTATAAACTCCAAAATTCTCTTAAACTCTGGTGTTCCAGCTTTTTTGAGAATCTGAAATACCAATGTTTCAGTAGAGGATACTACTGCACCAGTTTCTTTCATAAGCTCCAATCCAAAGCGCCAGTCAAGTTTTCTACGGCTACAAACAGCATCATAGGGAACAAATACATGATAGTCTCTTGCAATAAGATCAAGTGCTGTTTGTAAAACACATACATGGGTTTCCATCCCTGTAAGGATAATTTTTCGTCTTTTAGTATCTTTAATTTTCTTCATGAATCTTTCTTCTCCAACTGAGCTAAAACTAATTTTTTCAATAGGTTCTTCGTTTATCAACTCTTTAATTTTACTTAGAGTTTTGCCTAAGCCCTTTGGATACTGCTCAGTAATAATTATAGGAATTTGATAGATTTTACATAATTCAATGAGTGTCACAATATTCTTTAGGATTTTTTCAACAATATCTTCTTTCATTGCATTTACAAGCTTTTCTTGAACATCAACCACTACAAGTAAAGAGTCTTCAGGCACTATAAAAAATCTCTCAATTTTCATTTGATTTAACCTCCGAAAGTTCTCTTAAAAGTTTTATTATATCATCTATTTTGAAAGGTTTTGTAATATACCACTTTACTCCTAACTCTTTAGCAGTTTGTTTATCTATTTCCTGTCCTTTTGCTGTAAGCATTATTATTTTCATATCCCATGAAGGAGGCTCTTTTTGTAGTATTCTACATATTTCAAAACCACTCATCTTAGGCATCATTATGTCTAATAAAACTATATCAGGCTTTTCTTTTTTTATTAACTCAAGTCCTTCAATGCCATTAGATGCTTCAATTGTCTGTATATCCATATCTTCTAATTCATCAATTATCTGTAAAATCAACTCCCTGATAAGAGGCTCATCATCTACTATCAGTATTTTCATTAAGTTCCTCCTTTCTTTTTAAAGGAATTGTGAAGTAAAAAATACTTCCCTTTCCTAACTTGCTTTCAACCCATATTTTTCCTCCATGAGCTTCTATAATCTGTTTTGAGATTGCAAGCCCTAATCCTGTGCCTTTTGGCTTGCCTTTTATTAGATCTCCTACTTGTTTGAATTTTTCAAAAATCTTTTCTTTTTCTTCTTCTGGAATACCTATACCAGTGTCCTGAACACTTACAAGGATTTCATCTTCATTAAGTCTTGCCTGACACTTTACATATCCTTTTTCAGTAAACTTTAATGCATTTGAAAGGAGATTAATTACTACCTGAATGAGTCTTTCCTTATCAGCATTAACCATTGGAAAAGAAGGTTGAATATCAAGATAACAGGGGATTCCCTTTTGTTCAAATAGTGATGATAGGGCTTTATAGGCATCTGTTATCACTTCTTCGATTGAGGTTTCACTAAAGTTCCATGTAACTTTGCCTGATTCAAGTTTAGAAATATCAAGGACATCATTTATCAATGAAGTTATTCTCTCTCCTTCAGAAAGAATGATTTTAAAATCTTTGTTTATCTTATCTACTGTTTTGGCTAACCTTGTATCACTTAAATCAAGATGAGGAAGTATATTCTCTTTAAACTTTTTATTGATTAACTCAATAAAGCCAAGAATTGAAGTAAGAGGAGTTCTTAATTCATGGCTTACCACAGTGATAAACTCTGTTTTAAGTCTGTCAATCTCTTTTTCTTGAGTGATATCTCTTATCAGAATTACAGAACCGAGAATTCCTTTTGCCTCTGATTCTTCAGAAAAATACTCCTTTTTAATACTTTTTGCAACAGCCTTTCCCACTCTTTCATTAACGAGACTTATCTCAGTAGAGACAACTTCCTCTGTATGAAGAGATTCTTTTACTAACTTTTCAAGCTTCTTTCCGAGAATCTCTACATTTTTTCCTATCATCTCAAACTCTGTCTTACCAAACATTTCTGAAGCAGCGAGATTAATATGGTTAATTATTCCGTCTTTGTCAACAACAATAAGTCCATCTGCCATGTTATCAATTATGGTAGTCAAATAAGCAAGGGTATCCTGAAGTTCTACAATAGCGTCTTTAAGGGCAAACTCATATCTTGCAAATACTTCATTTATATTGTTTGCCATTGATTTCATTGTATTTGCGAGAAGTCCAATCTCATCTTCTGATTTAATATCAACTTTTGCATCAAAATCATGAGCAAGAAGTTTCTTAGCATATTCAGTAAGTTGATTAAGGGGTTGCGAGATTCTATTTACCATAAAGTAGGCAAGAAGAACACTAAAAATAAAAATTAAAGAAAGAAGAATAAGCTGTTTACCAAGCACATTCCATATTTTCTTATTGATTATGTTTTTATTCATACCAACATGAACATATCCAATAGCTCCCTCTGTTATTGGAGATACTATATCTAAAAAATTCCCAACGTTTTCTATGTTTACATCTTTTATGCCTGTTTTATGTGCCTGAGCAATTTCTTTAATCTTCTCTGGAATAGTTGGAACAAATGTATGTGATACTATCTCTCCAGTTGAGTCTACAACAAACACATAGGAGACTCCCTCGATTTCAAGGAATTGGTCTATCATTGCCTGAACAGTTGCTGAATCAAGAGTTAGTATTGTCTCAGCAGAAGATGAAGCGATACTACTTGCAATGGCAGTTCCCTTTGATTTATATTGCTCTATTAAATTATTATAAAGATACCATCCTGAAAAGATACTTATCGTTATGAATATAACAGTAAAAAGTAGTATTACACCCAGAAGAGTTTTTTGAAAAAGTTTTGACATTCTCATTTTTTCCACTCACTCCAATCCTTGATTGGAACAAATTTACCATTTTTATATGTTGTATAATAAACTTTATTAAGTGCTTGATGTTTTGTCGGAGAAAAACTAATTTTTTCATCAATTCCTATATCCAAGTTTTTTATGCTTTCTACGGTTTTCTTGATATTTTTTCTTTCTGGTTTTTTACCGAGTCTTTTCAAAACTTCCACAATAACCTTAGCATTTAGAAAACCTTCAAAACTTACAAAGCTATATTTTAGAGGTTTATAGTTTGCTTCTATTAAGTCTGAAGGTGGCATAGGATTATAAATATCCATAAGAGTTCTATATTGTCTTACTGCATGTAAACTTATATCTTCATAACTAGGAACAACTTGAGAGTGTATTAAATTGTATGTATATCTTTTGCCTGTTTTAGCCTCCTCTTCAAGAAGAAGATTTATTAGGAACTCACTTCCTGCAAAGGATATATTTGCAATAGGAACATCCCATCCTGCATCTCTTGCATCTCTTATAAATCCTGCACAGGCTGCATAGGCACCAACAGAGATTACAGCATCTACTCCAGCATTTTTAAGAATTTCAACTTGTTTTTTAAAACTTTCTGAGTATTTTGCACCTCTTTTGTATGTTGCCTCTGCGACTATTTTAGAGCCATACTTAGCAAGAGTTTTTCTTACACCGTCCCATCCACTTCTTCCATAAGCATCGGCTTGATAAAAGATTCCTATTTTCTTTCTTCCAATTTTTATAAAGTTTTCAACAAGTCCGCTTGTTTCTTGTTCATAGGATGCTCTTAAATTAAATACATACTCATCATAAGGAGGTTTTCTATGAGGAAGAGCACCTGTAAAAGGAAAAAAAAGATAGATATTTTTATTACTATAACTTTTAAGTATTGGTAGTATTCGGGCTACAGTAGGAGTTCCTACATAGTTGAAAAGAGTAAATACTTTGTCTTCTTCAATAAGCTTTATAGTATTTTTTATAGTAGGAATGGGATTATAACCATCATCATAGGCTTTAATAACAATTTTTCTTCCATAAATTCCGCCATTTCTATTTACATGTTCAAAGTAAGCCATAGCTCCTCTGTAGAGCTCTATTCCAAGTCCTCCTGTAGGTCCTGTAAAGGCTGCTGACATACCAAGAACTATGGAATCATTTTGTTTTTCAGCAAAGATAAAAGAAGGAATAAGCAAAAGGAAGACAACTAAAAGAACTTTCAAAACTGCACCTGACATCGTTTTACTCCATTGCCTTCATCTCTAATCCATAAAAGAGTTTTATTATTTCTTCTACACCAGTTTTTTACATCATTTTCAAAGGTTGGACAATCAGCTATAACTTCAAGAATATCACCTTTTTTCATTTTTAATGCTTTAATTGTCATCTGAATTGTTGGCTGTGGACATTTTAGCCCTCTTGCATCAAGTAAGATCACCGCCATATTCTACCTCCTCAGCTGATTTTAGTATTCCACTTATTTCAGATATAATTTCTTCATCTGAGTATCCATCAAGATTGATTGCCTTTGAAGGACAGGATGCTACACATATTCCACATCCTTGACATAATATTTCTATTATTTTTACTTTTCCCTTTTCATTTTCAACTGCCTTGTAAGGACACTGGCATAAACATATCCCACAACGGCTGCATTTATTATAGTCTATTTTTGCTATAGATGGTTCTTTTATAATTTTCTCTTCTTTAAATAAACAAAGAAGATTGCCAACTTGAGCCATTGCATCACTTATTGTTTCATTGATTGTCATTGGTTCTTTAACAGAGCCTGTCAAGAATATTCCTCCTATTTCTTCAGTTTTTACCTCAGAATTGATCGCAGGACACAATACAACTACATCACATGAAGTTTTATTATCTCTAAAATATACATTTAATGAGTCTTCTTTAATGATTTTTAATTCCTTTAAGCTTTTATATCTTAAAACTTTTGTTAAAGGATCCTTTATTGCTTGATAATAGAGTTTGTATGCATCTTTACCTGGAATGACTATTTCTTTAACAAAATGAAGGATTTCTGTTTCAGGAAGTCTTTCTCTAATAATTCTATTAAACTTGAAAGCATACTGACAGCATATTTTACTACAGTAGGGATAGTAATCTTCATCAAGACTTCCAACACAATGGACAATAGCAATTCTCTTAGGAGGGACTTCTGAATCAGTTATTATTTCTCCTGATGTTGGTCCTTCAGAATTAAGTATTTCTTCAAACTCCAATGCATGATAGACATTTTTAAACTTTCCATAACCAAGTTCAGGTAAAATTTCGCAATTCATAAGTTCAAATCCTGTTGCCCAAAGCAAAGCTCCTACTTTTAAGTTTTCTATTTTTTCTGTTTCACCAAATCTTATTGCCTCTGGCACAGGACATTCCCTTATACATAGATCACAATTTTGTCCATTAAGATTAAGGCATAATTCAGGATTTATTCTTGCAATTTGAGGAAGTTTCATTGGCTGTACTTTGATAGCTTTGGTAGGACAGACCGCTTCACATTCAGCACAGCCAATACATTTTTTAGGATTAATGTAAATAGGTTTTGATAAAACCTGAGCAAAAATACTGCCAAAAAATCCTTTTAATTCCTTTATTTCAGCATTAAATCTTAATTCTATCTCACTATTTAAGACTTCCTCAATCATAGGATGAATCATACATGGTCCACATGCAAGGTCTGGAAATATTTTTTCATATCTTACAACCTTACCTCCTAAGGAGTTATCTTTTTCAATTAGATAAACTTTTTTACCAGCTTTATAAAGATTTTTTGCTGCAACAATTCCTGCTATACCACCTCCAACTATCATAATATCATCGCAAATAGGGATTTCCATCTTAAAAAGAGGTTTTTGCTTTTTTAGTCTTTCTAAGGCTCCATTAAAAAGTATAAAGGCTTTCTTTAATGCTTTTTCTTTATCCTTAGTGACCCATGCGACTTGTTCTCTAATATTAACAATATTTAACATATATGGATTTATGCCTGCTTGTTCTGCAATACTTTGAAAGATTGACTCTTTATTCTTAGGAGAGCAAGTAAGAATAATCAGTCCTTTAGGTTTTCTAATTTTTAAAAGTTCTATAATTTCTTTGCATGTTTTATCGCTACAGGCTAAATCAAATTTCTCAATCCATTCTACTTTATTAACTATGAGATTTTTTAATTTTTCAAAATCAACTTTTTCGGTTATTTGACCAGCACAACTACAAAAAATAACTCCAATTTGCAACCAAGATGCCTCTCAATTAAATAGAGTTTTAAAAATATTTTAACAAAAAGAAAGTTAATCTTCTACAAACACTTCTATAGCTATCTCAGGACAGACAACTGCACACATTGCACATCCTATGCAGTTTTCAGGTTTAGAAAATTTGGCAGGAAAGTATCCTGAAGAATTAAACTCAGAGGAAATTTCAATACATCCTTTAGGGCATGTTAAAACACAGTAGGTGCATCCTTTACATCTTTCAAAATCAATAGAAATAAATCCTTTCTTTATTTTTGCTTGCATGAAACAAATTTTAAACATTTCTATAGTCTAAAGTCAAATTTTTTAAGTTTTATTTTTTGTTTTTAAAAAGTATGGGTTAAAATATAAAGATCTAATGAAAATAGCTTTCATAAAAAGAAATTTTTCTTATTATGGTGGAGCTGAGAGATATCTTGCCACATTTATAACTCAACTTAAAAAGGAAGGACATGAAATACATATCTTTGCCAATAATTGGGTAAATGAAGATGGAGTTTTTTTTCATAAGGTAAATATCTTACCTTTGAGTTCATTTATAAAAGCCTATACATTTAATAAAAATTTAAAAATAAATCTTAAAGATTTTGATAGTGTTATAAGCTTTGAAAGAACGACATCTCAACATATATACAGAGCAGGAGAGGGATGTCACATAAGATGGCTTGAGATACGCTCTAAAATAGAGCCGTGGTATAAAAAGTTTTCGTTTAAAATAAATCCTTTGCATAGATACTATTTAAGTATTGAAAAAAAAATTTTCGAAGAAACTCCTCTTGTTGTTTCGAATTCAAAAATGGTTAAGAGTGAAATAATTCACTATTACGGGATTAATGAAAATAAAATTAAAGTAATTTATAACGGAGTTGATATGAAAAGATTTTTACCCAAAAACAAAGAAGAATTAAGAAATAAGTATAACTTTCCAAATGATATGCGTATCATACTTTTTGTTGGCTCAGGATTTAAGAGAAAGGGGCTTGATACTCTTATTAAAGCCTTTAGTATCATAAAAGAAAAAGAGATTTTACTTCTTATAATAGGCAAGGGAGACGAAAAATATTATAAAAAAATATGTACGAACTTGGATATTGAAAAAAAAATAAAATTCTTAGGTATTAGAGAGGATATTGAAAACTTTTATGCACTTTCTGATATATTCGTTCTTCCTACTTTGTATGATCCATTCAGTAATGCCGCTCTTGAAGCAATGGCTACAGGTATTCCTGTGATAACTACCAAGAATAATGGAGTAGCAGAGTTGATTAATAATGGAAAGGAAGGGTATATTATCAATAATCCATTAGATTATGAAGAGTTGGCAGAGAAAATAGAAATTACTATTAAAAACGCAGAAGAGATGGGAAAGTATGCAAAAAAGAAGGCAGAACAGTTTCCCATTGAAAGAGCTTCACAGGAGTTTATGGAATGTATAAAGACTTTTTTTAAGTTTTCTCCTTGAAGGGTTTTTGTGGGAAAAGTAAATTGAAAAATAATATAAAAATAATTTACTGATCTTTATAAAATAATGAACAAAAAAATAACAATTTTACATACTGAATCTTCTAAAGGATGGGGTGGGCAAGAAATTCGTATACTTCAAGAAGCCATTGGAATGCGGGAAAGAGGTTATAGAATTTTGATAGCAACAGAAAGGGACGGTATACTTTATCAGAAGGCTTCAAATGAAGGTTTTGAAGTTTTTCCTATTCATTTTTCAAAATACAATCCAAACTCTTTTATTAAAATAAAGTTTTTAATTGAAAAAGAAAAAGTAGACATTGTAAACACTCATAGCTCAAAGGACAGTTGGGTTGCAACTATTGCTGCGAAACTTGCTAAAAATAATCCAAAAATTATAAGAACAAGACATTTATCTACACCTATAAGTAA
>JANXCZ010000075.1 GCA_025060075.1 Thermodesulfovibrio sp. | reverse complement strand
ATTGATATTAATTTCTTCTTCATTTGATTTGTCTATAATCTTACCATCTCCAATGTAAAAGTATCTTCTTAATACTCTACCCATTCTCTGAACAAGACTATCTAAAGGACAAATCTCTGTATAAATTATATCTGCGTCTATATCAAGAGATGCTTCTACAACCTGAGTCGCAATAAGTATTTTGCCCTCACCTTCATTGTTAGGTTTAGGATTTGAAAATTCTTTAAATATTTCATATTCTAATTTTTTTCTGTCGTTTATGGTAAATCTTGAATGTAGAAGATAAACTTTAATATTGATATTATCTTTTTTTATTTGCTCAATGACTGCTTCATAAACTTTCTGCGCTTGTTCAACAGTATTTAAAATAATCAAAACTCTTTTACCAGAAGATGCCTGATTAATCATTGCTTTTATAATTTCAATTGTAATCTCAAAACTACCTTCTGCGTTTTGTATTTCAATTATTCCCAATTTATGCTTAAAAATTTTGGATAAATCTTGTTTCTTTTCTTCGTAAATGTTTATGCAATGAATTTCAAGATCCTTTTTAATAGCATCCATAATAAAATTTGGTAAAGTTGCAGTCATAACAAGAAATCGCCCGCCTAAGAAATTAATCCATCTTAGAAACTTTACTACAATTGCACAGGCTTTTGGCTCATAAGCCTGAACTTCATCAATCACTATATCTGAATATGAAAACAGAGAAAAGATTTTTTCAAAACCAGGTGGTCTAAGAGCATAAGGAAAGAATTGGTCGCCTGTGGAAATAATTACAGGATAGGAAAGTTGTCTTGATAAACCATATGTTCTGAATGCTTCTTCCTCAGATTTTTTTGTAATTAAATATAAATCTATATCAGAGTAAAGAATTCCGACCTTATCATTTCCAAAGAGATTCTCAGCTCTATTGAAAATTTGGTTGACAGCAGACCTTAAAGGTAAAGTGTATACAAATTTTTTTGAATGTGACCATAAAAAGGCAAATTCAGTTTTTCCATATCCAGTAGGTGCTACTAAAACAATATTTTTCCCTTTTGCTTCTTCAAATTTTTCAAACTGCCATATTTTTTCCTCCTTTTTGATTTTACTTTTTATGTCCAGTTCTATACCCTTTTTAAGCTTGTCAAATAAAATAGATTCAATTTCTACATTATCAAAATTTTCTCCTTCTTCTTCACAGTATGAAGCAAAATGGTCACATCTTTGTAAAAAACCACTCAGTAAAATCCAATCTTTATTTGGTCCTTCTCTTAATGGTTCATAATCAAATTTATAGGGAGGAACTGCATACCTTGTGAGGCTTCTACCATTTATAATTCCATTAAGCCAACTTTCATTTACAGTTATAAATTTTGAATATGCCTCTAAATTACTCATTTCATTTAAGAGATTATTGATGAGTTTGTCTTTCCATTCTATTGCCTTTTTACAAAATTCTGCAAATTCAATGTCACGACTTTTAAGATATTTTTCATAATCCTCTCTCCAATGATGATAGGCTATTGCAGAGATTATGAAATTTTTGTATTCATTTTTTAATTTATCTAAATCAATTAGGAAAACAGAAAAAAGGGAGTGTGGAATTTCATAAGTTACATCCCATGGTTCATAATTTTTATTGTCCATCTCCTTTATCTGAAAAGAAGGCATAACCTTTCCTAAGTCATGAAAGAATACTGATATTTTTAGGGCATCTATTATTTGTTCGGGGATATACTTTTTAATATGATTTAGCACTGTAAATAAATCTTCAGTATGTTTTCTCAAAGTTGTCTTCTTGTCAGATTTTGCAAAAACTCTCATAAACTATCCTTTATCTAAAACTGAAGAAGAAAACTGGCAATTTTTCTATTTCATCAAAAAACATTCTTATCCCTCCTAAATCTCCATCATTTAGCTTAAACCTTGCATACTCAAAATTTCTCCTACCACTACTTATGAAATAAAAAGTAGGTAAGTTATAAGTAATACCAATTATTTTATTAAATTCAAAATTACACTCATTATTTTTGTAAATTCTTTCAGGAATCCAGAAAAATTTATCGTAGTTAGCTTCAACTTCTAATACTTTAAGGTCAATCTCCGATATCTCTGAGATTACTATAAAGTCTTCTGCTCTTCCAAGATGAAGAGGATATATTCTCATGGAAGGTTCTTCTAAAAACGATTTTTTAATTATTTCAATAAAACCACTGTTTTCATGGAAAAGATATATCACAACTTCAACATCGTTTAAAATATCTATAATCACAGGCATTTGTCCCCCGGGATGCTCTATACCCCCTGAGACTTTTCTGTTTTCAGAATAACCAAACCTTTCAATATGAGAATTCTTACTTAAATTCCTAAACCATATATATTCAGAACTCTTACTTTGAAAATTGCCACATATTGAAACTTTAAGTTGCATTAATTTTTTTAACTTCATCATATCATCATCGCTTATTTTATTTTCTATCCTTTCTATTCCCTTTCTGATGCCAAGCAAATTACATAACATTCCTTTTACTGTTGAATAGGGTGGAATAGGATATGTATGCCTTCTTTGATAAGTAAAAGGAATCCGATAATGTGCCTGCGGTTGATATATTTTTAGTTTAAGAACTCTCATTTGTCTTCTTTAATAATCTTAAACTTGCAAGAAAATTATCCCAATTTTCTTCAATTTTATCTTTGTATTGCTCTTTTTCTCTAAATTTAACTCTTTCACTATCCATAATAAAAACTTTGCCTTCTATCCAACCATTTTTAAGACTTTCTGGAATGCCTATAACTTCATAAGTTTTTTCATCAGCAATCATATCTAAATAGGGATGAAATACTGGAGTAGGAACTTTAACAGCTGAAGCTATAAGAAAAAGAGGAATAATAGTGTTTGCTTCATTACTTGATTGTGCAATTAAACCATTTCTGATAGCATTTAAAATATCAGTAATTCGTTTGGCTTTTGTATCCTCACTAAGTTCAAAGTTTAAAATCCATCTTTGTTCTTTTTGGCACCATTTTATTTTGCCTTTTTTTATTGAATTTTGTGAGATTTCATACTCATTTTTATTTGTTGTTGGGCTTGCATTTTCTATTTTTTTCTCGGTATTATCAGGTAATTTTATTGTTATGACTCCATTTTCGTATTTAGGTTCATCATTAAGAATCCATTCATCTTTACCTAAAAAATCTACATCAATTGTGTAACTTACTTTATAAAAAGAGACATGCTCTTCTTTACTGTAAGGATCAGGTGCGGGATCTTTTTCTTCAGAGTCTTTTAGCCCCTGTATTTTTGCTCTATTTACAAGGTCATGGTTCGCATAAAAAGCCATATCACCTTCAAAGCCATCTAAACCTATAGCTTTAGTAATTCCTAAGGGAGCTTTTCTTGTAATTGCTGATTGTTCACCAATAGTATACATATATCCAAAAGCATCAAGCTCTTCACAGTTAAGTATATCATCTTTTGTTAGATCAAATTGTATTACGTCCTTCTGGCCAATTCTTACTTCACAGGGTTTCCATTTGGCAGATTTAACAAGGGTCTCAAATAAATAATGTCTCATTGCTGGTTTTCCGATAAAACTAACTGTCTTGTTGCCTTTCTTTAATTTTTTAATAGAAAGAATATTGCCACCAATTTTTTCATCTCTGTTTAAAGCTGAACCTTCAAATATTGTTGTTACTGTTATGTGTTTCATACTATTCTAACCCTCCCTCTTCTTTTTCTCCTAATATTCCACTTAAAAAAGAGTATATAAAGGTTTTAAAAATTTCTTCCGAATAGTTAGGATTAAAAACTTGAACCAATAATGGAGGAAAATTCCTATTGTTAGCTATAAAAATTCTTTCAATAATATAAAACACTTCACTTCGCTGAGCGTGTCTTGTTCTTTCAAGAATTCTAAAAGCCTGATCTGAAAGTGCTTCTTTTACATTTTCGTAGTTTGGATCATTTTTTAAACTATAACCTAAATTTCTTAGCTTTTCTGCCATTTCTCCAGCATTTATATTAAGCAAGTTTTTATATATTTTATAAATCTTTTCTCTTTCATTGCCTTTTGTGATCTTTACAGCATAATCAAGTAGCTTTTGAATCTCAAAACTAAGATCTCTATATTTTTTCAAAGTAAGCTTAACTCTCTCTTCAGTAATGTTATTATTTCTAATTGCAGTCTTTAGTTCTTCCAATTCAAAATCAAAATTAAAACTCATAGTAAACCTCCTTCTTTAACTTGCCTTCAATTAATGCATAAAGTTGAAATAAATTTTGAGCAAATTTTATTAATGCCTTTCTGTTTCTCTCAAGTCTTATCTCTGAATTTATAAAATTATCTTCCTGTTTTCTTCTTTCATTATATGGTTTTAAACCTATTTTCAATATTTTTTCACCAAACTCAAGGATTTCTCCAAACTTTCCATCAAGAACTTTATTCAAAATTTTAACTTCTCCGATTTCACTTAAAATATTTGCTATTTCTCTATCCAATAGCAAATCTACTACTTCCACTGGCAGATAGAAAAAATCAATTTTATCCTCCCATTTATTATTTTTTCTTTCTCTATATTTACATACCACTTCAATATTCATCTTTTCCCACTTCCCGAGATTAATATAAAGTTTAGAGGCAAGCTCAATTAAGGACATACCTAAGATTTGTCTAATGTCTCTTATTTCATCTTTTTCGTAGATTTTCGCATACTTATTTAAATACCACATTATTTTAAATGAAGGAGCATTGATGAATATTTCTGAGTTGTCATACAGTCTGATAATAGGAATATGATGATGTATCAATATATATCCACACAGATCACAGACAACTATGCTTGAGTCATTATTCCAAAAACTATTAGGAAACTTCTTAGATGGTGCTAAGTAATTATTTAATCTTACATCAAAAATTCTTAGTCCAGCTATAAATTTAATAATAGAGTCTTTTTTGGGATGCGAATTAAAAATATTTATGTCTAAATATCTGCCATTTCCGCATATGTCACAAACATTTTGGAGAGTTAGCTTTTCTAAACCAACAATGAAATCTTTAAAAATTGGTTTCCAAGATGGTTGAAGATAATTTCTATATATTGAAGCCTTTCCTACGATACTTGAGAGCTTATTTTCACTAAAATAAAAATTCTCAACATCTATTCTTTTAAATATTTCTGATTTAATCTCTACACTTCCATCATCTTTTAAAAAATTTTCAACTTCTTCACCGCATCTTTCAAAGACCTTCAATAGTCCAATTACTCCTGCATTATAAAACCAATTTGAAGGATATAAAACTAAAGTATTACTCATCCCCCTACACCTCCACAAACTCCTTAATAAAAAATTCCTTTACTTCCTTCCAATCTGTAGGTTTGATCATTCTTAGCTCGGGTTCTTTATCCGCATCTTCAAAGTAGACAAAGGCTTTTTTCAGTATTAAGGGATTGAATTTGCCATATTTTTGTTGAAAGAGGCTGATTAGCTTATGGGAATCATATTTGAGTATTTTCATTATATAGTAAACATCTATGAAGTCCTTTTTACTTCCCCTTTGAATTATAGCAGATGCTTTCATAGCAAGAATGTCCTCAAGGCTTGCAAGCTCTATAAGGTCAAACTGAATTCTTTTTCTTAAAAGGTCATAGGGATAGTAAAAAAATAATATTTTTAGTTTATCAATCAACGTATGAATAGTATCTTCGCTTAATTCCAGAATTTCAGAGTTTTCAAAAATATTTTTCCACTCTCTAAAATCAATCTTTTCTTTTGTAAAAAAGTCAAGATCCTCAGAGACTCTATGATTTAGGTAGTAATAAACTGCTGTGCCACCAGCAAGATAGAAATCTCCATCTTTTAGAAAGTCAGAAACTTTCAACACAACTTCCCTGTGAGTTTTATTTAATCTTTTTTTCATAGTATAGCTTCCAGTAATTATATGCTCTTTTTGAAAGCAATTTTTGTCCTTTTTCTTTTAAAAAATTTTTAAACTCATTATCTCCCACTAAGGAGGAATAGACTCTGAATTGTTCTGGATTTGCAAGTTCTAATACTCTTGCGATTACAAAAGGTGATTCTAAATTGTTTTCTACTGAGTTCCAATCATAATCCCAGAAAAGAGGCTTTAATTTTCTAAGATTTCTTTTTCTTAACTGAGGTTTCATTTTTATAACTTCCTTTTTATTTTCAAAAGTTTTTCCTAAAGTATTCATTAAAAAATTTTTTTCTTGTTTTTCTCTCTCAACTATACCACCTCAACCATACCAAAGCCCTGTCCTGTTCTTAAGCCAATCCCTATCTGATAAAGCATCTGCAAATCTTCAGGATCTCCGCTTAGTTTAAAAGAACCTTCAAAGCATGTAAAGGTCATATAGGGTTTTCCTGTTTTATCTCTAAATCCTTTAAGTGTATGTTTAACTACTTGTTTTTTCATTTTTAATGGCTCAAACCTTAGTGTTCTTTTCAAGCCTATGCCTCTTATATCCTTTAATATTCTGTCATGAATAGCATTAAATTCAGCATTGAATTTCTCAATGTCGTCAAAGGGTAAAATAGGTTTTTCATCCTTCGTTTCAATCAATGCTGGACATAGTGTTTTAAAAATTACGCTATCAGTCTCTATTTTTTTCTCCTTTAGCATAAAAATTCTTTTTAATATAAGATTTTGTTCATCAAAAAACTTAAAGACTCTACTTTCAAGGAGTCCATTGTAAAGATTGACAATAAACTCATAATCAGAGGAACTCACTATAAGAGATATGTAATTATTCTCTGGAAAGTAATAAACTGTATCTTCCACTTCAAAATCACTGTCTATAACTATTTTTTCCTTTTTAGGTTCTCTTAAAGCAGGCATAAATACAGAAAAGCAAAAGGGCTTTGTTATCTTAGTTATCTCTGCGTTTTTATTTGGATAAAGTCTTTCTTTATAAAAACTATCAGATTTACTAAGAGCCTCTTTTATTAAAGACATGAATCTGTTTCTGTAAAGGATAGGAAGTTTGGAAATATAAAAGATAACCTTAATTCTCACTTAAAAACCTCAAGAAATTATATCATAAAATTAATAATTGTTTCTTTAGTTTTTATAAAATTATCTTTTCAGTAAAATTTGCAATTCTATGGGCATAAAGCCTTCTTATTTTAAACTTAACAACTAAAATATATTCAACTACTTCATGAATGGCAACTTTTATTCTTTCCTTTCTATTAATTCCATTCCAGATATATATTTTTCCATCCCATGTCCACACTCCCCATTCATCAGTAAGGTCAAAGATTTCTTTTGTCATTGAATCTTTTATGATTTTAGCTTCTGTAA